>CBDVDY010000067.1:0-12469 GCA_965372875.1 uncultured Alphaproteobacteria bacterium
TCCTCGCCGGCGCCCTGGCTGATGGCGTGCTTGCCGGCATCGATCTTGGCCGGGAAATCCGTGCGCCATTCGGCCTTTAGCCCGTCCATGATCTTGTTCGTCGCCGCCTCGATTTCCTTGGCGCGCGCGAGCTGGAATTCTGACCAGGCGTTATGGAAAATACCGGCCTGGTTCGGGTTGAGGCCGGCCTTGAACGCGGTTTCCTTGAGAAATTTCTCCAGCCCGTCGTCTTTTGCCTGGCCTTCCGGCACCGCCGGCAATTCGTATTTATCCGCCGAGTCGGGCCGGCCAGCGGCCTTGAAAAACTCTTCCCATTGTTCGGGCGAGGATTCGGCGGTCGGGACCACCGTGCGCGCGGCGCCGATCTTTTGCTCCAGGTTCAGGAAACCCTTTGCAAAATCTTCCCAGGTTTTATAGCCCTTGTCCTTGATCTGAGCATAAGTTTCGCCCGACAGTAGCTTCTCCAGTGTCGTTGCATCGGCGGGCGGCGGATCGGCGGGTGGCGGATCGGCGGGCGGCGGATCGGCGGGCGGTGGATCGGCGGGCGGCGGATCGGCCGGTGGCGGGCCACCGGGATCACTCACCGCAAAACAAACATTGTCAAACCAGTTTAAACGCATCGTTCATGTCTCCGTTTGGGGCCATCGTGCGCCGGGAGCCATATTGCCCCCGGCGCCCGCAGTGGGCAGGTAGTTATTGCGGGATTTTGTGTTTGTATCCGGCATCGTCCGCGGCGCGCAGGATCGCCAGGCGTTTATCCTCGGCCGGGCTCGATTGTGTTGGCAACGACTCGGCAAAATCGACAAGCCTGTCGATCACAGCCAGGATTTTCGCGGCGGCCGGTTTATGGTTGGTCCGTTTTCGCAATTTAACCTCCTTCGCCAAGATCGGCTTTCCGCACGGCAATCGCGAGAATATCTTCATCGCTCATATTGCAAAACGCCACGATTCGCATGGCGACGCGGCGGCGGCCCTCATTGGCATGTGTATCGTAGGGATCTCCAGGAACAATGCTCGATATTCCGACATAGCAGAACTTCAACAAGTCCTGCAAGACGATTTCGCCGTCTGGCCCGGAAAAACAGCTTCGATAAGCCGCCCGCAGGCGATATTGCGGCTCTTTTTGGATGCCAGCGAGTTTCGCCAGCTCGTCTTGGCTCGCCACGGATCAGGCGGCCGGGCGCAGCGAAGCGACGGCCTGGGCGCCCGATTGTGCCGCCGCCCCTTGATCCTTGGCGACCGCGGCCTCTTCGGCGCGCCGTTGCCGCTCGGCACGCTCCGTGCGTATGGCTTCGACTATCTTCGGATCGCGTAACGCGGTCAGGGGCGCATTCAGGCCGGCGCCGGCAAGGCGGCCGGATTCATCGAAATCAACAATGTCCAAAACAGTCGAATCCCGGTCTGCCCACGGCAGCAACATATTGACCCAGCGGTTTATCGAACGGGCGTCCGTTACCGCTCGCGCCTGGGCAAACGGGTTCTGGAATTTCGGGTTTACCTGGCGGCCGGCAAGCGCCGCCGGCGGCGGCAACAGTGCACCCTTGCTGCGCAGGCCAATTGCCAACAGGCGTTCGATCGCCGGGCCCGGGCCCTCTTCCTGGACGCCGCCGAATACCGGACCCATGACGCGCGCGCGTTCCTCGGCGATATCGAGGATCTGATCCTGCAACATGCGCGGCTCGCGCGGGATCCGTAACAGATGGCCGTAATAGGCGGCATCGATGCGGCCGCGGATCTTATCCATGAAATCGTCGCCGACCTGCGGGTTGCCGCCGCTTTCCACCGCCTGGATCGGCGGTTGTCTGGCGCCGAGGAAATCGGCGCGGAACACGTTGACCTCGCCATTTTGCAGGGTCAACGGGCCGATAATGCCATCGTCCGGCACCATCAGCGCCGGGTCGATCATTTTTTCAACCGCGCGGATCGTCGCCCGCATGCCACGCTGCAACATGCGCACATCATCGAGCGCCACCATGCCACGGCCGCGGCCATATACCTCGTTATCCCGGCGCGACAGCCGGGAGACCATGAACGGGAATTCAAAGAAAGCCTTATCCTCGATCGTCTCGCGGTCCTTGATGCTGAAATACCAGGAATGCCAGCGCCGCCCGGCGTTGTCGGCGCGATCCATCGGTTTGACGACGCGCAGGAATTCAAATTCGTCCAGGGCCTTTTGCGGATCCGCCGCGGCTTTTTCCACCGCCGCACCGGCCTTGCCCTTCCATTTTGCACTCGCCGCCGCGGCGTTCAACTTGAATTTGAAATGCATCCCGTCGACAATTCCATCGGCGTTCTGGATCAACGCGATGCCGGACAGCGGATAATGCTTGAACCGCACGCCAACACCGAATTCACTGAATTGTGCCATGACGGCGGTGCCGAAATCGACCAGCTCGCCATACCAGTTTGGCAGGTTTGCATTCCAGCGCGTGCGCGTATTGTCGAGAATACGATACAGCCGCGTCTCGGTATCTTCCAGCCAGAAGGCAACCTCGCGGTTCCGGTTCAGCTTTTCATCGTCGGATCGAAGCTCGAACCATTTATCGGCCGGGTTGGTGATCTCGCCATAAATCGTCGCGGACAGGATCTCGCTGACGCTTTCGGTCGAGTTGTCGAGAATCAACGAGCGTGACCGCTCGCCTGGCGTATTGGTGGAATTGAAGGATTGCGACAAGGGGCGGATATAATCGCGGATCAACTGCCAGTGATTTTCCGTATTGGCGCGATCCTGAAACAGCTTTTCGGAAACCCGAATTTCGCGCTCGGCAACGGCATCCTGCGCCATGTCACAGAAGCTTCCTGAAAATTTGTTCGCCCTCGGGAATTCTCAATAGTATTTCCCTGAATATCGCCGAGCCCGGATCGGCCAGGCCGGCCTGGGGGTCGGCGCGCGCCCGCGAGCTGGGTAGCGATGCGAACGCCGTTGATCCGCGCCCCTGCGCGGCCGTCAGACGCAACAAATCCCGGCGGGCTTTTTCCGCCGCCAGTTCCGCCTCGCTAAAACGTGGCGGCGGCGTTACGTCCCGCCGGCGCGGAAAGAGGCGCCCGCCTTCGCCTCCGTCGCGCCGCATAGCGACGCCAAGATCCCTGACATCAACACCGCCTGGATCGAAACCGCTGCCAAGGCCACTTGGATCGCGGCGCGATCCGCCTATTTCCGGCGAACCCTCAAATCCTGTCTGGCCATGGGGCATAGACTACATCTTGCGTTTTATTGAACAACGACCGCTGTATTTCGATATCAATCACCGCAAAATGTCAAGACCTATTGCCGGCGCCCGCGGAACACCGTGCGCGTGATGCCACTCACGACGCCGCGCACCACGCCGCGCACGAATTCAACCACCTTGGCGCCGGGGCCGCCGCCGGCAATGAACACATTCGAGGCCACGACGGTTGCACCGGCGGTTACGCTCGCCGCGATCTGCGTTACCTGTTTCAGGCTGGCAACGATAGCCGCGCCGGCCGTTACCGCCGCCGATTTGCTGATTTTCTTAGATACCGCCACGCTCGCACCGGCATTGACCGCCGCTGACTTGCTAATTTTCTTCGATACCGAGACGATCGCTCCGGCGGTTATGCTCGCCGCGATCTGCGTTACCTGTTTCAAGCTGGCAACGGCCGTGGCGCCGGCCGTCACATCCGCCGATTTGCTGATTTTCTTCGATACCGCGATCGCCGGCCCGGCGGTAACCGCAGCCGACTTGAAAACCTTCATCGTATGGCCAACAGTCGCGCCCGCCGTGACACTCGCGGAGATCGGCGTCGGTGCGCCGGCTTTTAGGACATCGACGCGCGGCTCGACGTTGTTGGTAACGCCGCTCGCCGATGAGAAACGGAAATCGAACGTATCGCCATCGGCGACATTGGCCGCGACGATCTCCGCGCCATATGCCAGCTCGGTAAAATTGCTCGCCGTGACTTGCAGATCGTCGACCACGCCATCGCTGGATTGTTCGCCGTCAATGAAGCTCCCGGCGCCGGGATCGCTGATCGGTTCGCTGCTACGGTTCGTTGTCGCCGCGTCATTGGTCAGGCCGGCGGCCACCGCACGAATGCCGTCGCCGTTGTCGGTCGTGGTCAGCGCGACCCATGTAGTGCTGTCGTTTTTCTCATACTCGACCCCATAATCGTCCATGGTCGAGCCATCAGCATTGCCGGTCTCATCGATCCTCGCGCGGAACTGGAATGCCTTGTTGCCGGAGCTGACATCGACATCGGCCGCCGTATCCTGCGCCGCGAGCGCCGAGGATGCCGCCTCGCCGCCGTCGTCGTCATAGAACCGCGACGCATTGAAATGCGGCGTGAACATGGCAACCATGACGTTATCCCTTCGTCAGTTTGCCGGGCCGGAAATCCATGTCGTCAAACGAACCATCGGCCACGACCCGGCGGCTGATTTCGTGATACGTGTCGTCATGTATTTCCACGCCAAGAATTACTTTCTGCGCGCCCTTATGCGTCTCGTAATAATGGGACAAGCCAAACTGATCTCCCTTGCCGCCCCACCGCCAGCCCACGGCAACGCCGTCGCCGGATCGAATAATACGTTCCCAAACAAAGAAATTGCAGCCATGGCGCTGTGAAAACCCACGCTCATTGTCCGCTTCCTGTTTTAATATCTGCACACCCCATGTTGGCGCGCGCATCGCGTGAAGCGAACAATTACCGTCGAACCGTGAACCGTCGCCATAGTAAAGCGACCATCGTAGCAGCATCAGGCCCAGGTGGCGTCAACGGTGTATTCAATCGCATCGTTGATGATAAGCGCGACGCCGCCGTGATCGAAGTGGATCCACAGCACGGGGCCCGTCGACGCCGAAAAAACACCGGCGTTGGTGATCGTCTTGGTGCCGTCCGCCGTGACCGTCGCGACATAGCGGCTCTGGTTGGCGGCGGGCTGCGAGAGCGCCGAGGCGACCCGCGACTCGCTGGCTTCGGTAAACAAGGTCGTATCGCCCTTGGCCGCCGTGCCCGCACCGGTGCCCCAGGCCATATACCAGTTCGCCGGAACGCCGACCGTGATATCGAGGATATCGACAATCAACTCCTCGGCCGCGTCGGTCCAGATATCGGCCATCAGGAGGATCCCGCCGACCGCCTTGCGGAGCCTGTCGCGCAACTTGTCCAGCCAGCCGGGAATGATCGGAACCGGGATCGCTATAACATCCGTCATGATCGCCTCACTTGTCCGGTTGTTCAGTAACGACGCCAGGCACGGTTTGGATGGTCTCGCGCGTGCCGTCCGCGTGTATCTTGACGATGCCGACCGAGATCGTCGGATGCGGAAATACATGATGGTGGCCGGATCTTGCCCCCGGGTCGTCCTTTTTCTCGTAGAGCCGCCCGCGCACCGCATGCTTGGGCGCGATACGCCGTTCGCCGCGCCGCCATGCCTTATAGTCACCGATGAGACGGAGGATCCAGCGCAGGATTTGTCGGAACAGCTTCACGGTCCGCTGATTCGGCCGTTGATCGTACCGGAGGTACGGGCCGTGCAATTCAGGCGGTACCAGATATCGCTTTCGACCTCTTCGATCATACCGTTGAAAGCGACATCGCCGGCGGTCGTATATTCCGCCTTGGCGCCGGAGGAATCCTGGCTGACGACGAAATACGGGCCGACCAGCGCCCGACCACGTTCGATAGCGACCGTGCCGATGCCGCCCTCGATGATTACGTTGAATTTCCCCTTGACCTTGACGCCGGTTCCAACAACAACGCCGGTGAATGCCTCGACCTGGTTAACCGTACCCGACATCGCGCTACTCCGATTCGCAAGTCAAAAAGAATTTCGGCACACTGGCCCCGGCCGCCGGCGAAAGTCAAGCCCCTAATCCATGCGCGCGGTGCGCGGTCGGGTTTGCGGCGGGCCATATGTTCCCCGCGGATTCTGGTCGGTAATGGCCGCCGTTTGACGAACGCCGTTCGCACTTGCCTTCTTGCGCCCCATCACTTCATGCGCGCCGCCGGCGCCGATCATGCCGTACTGGCCGGCCTCGATCGGATGAGACCAGGCGTTTTTTTCCGGCTTGTCCTCATAGCGTTCGAACCCGGCGACCTTGACGCGGCGATAGCGATAATGGGAGGCCATGCCCTTGATGAACACCCGGCAGCAATTGGAAATCAGGAATGCCGGCTGGCCGTCCTCGACGCTATCCTTCAACGGTTTGCTGATCGAATCGCGGCGCAGTACCAGATCCTTGTTGCTGCACGGCGCCGGCCGAAACTTGATGCCGCTGGCCTTGGAGAATATCTCCAGCCAGGTACGCGCATCCTGGTCGCCGGCGAAGCTTGCGGCCGGGTCGCCAAACCCCTCGATCTTAGTCGTATCCCAATCGGTGAATTCCTCATACAGCAACCGGGCCAGCGCCTCGCCGAAGCCGGCGCCGTCGATGCCCTCGCGGATCAGTTCGCGCAGAATAAGCCACTGGCCGTTGATTTTGCGCTGCATCAAAATCGCCGCCGGCGTGCGCCCGGCATCGGCGCCGATCGTCAGCATGCGCCCGCGGATCGGCGCGATCACGTGATTCGCCACATGGCGGTTCTCGTTAAACTGCATGTAAACCGGCTTGCCGTCACGGCTGTAACCGAACAGTGCCTTGACCGTGCGCCGGATCATCCACTCGGGCTGGCCCAACGCCATGTTCTGGTAATAATCCGCCACCAGGTTTGGCAGATTCTCGGCCGCCGCAGTATCGCCGCCGGGCTGGCGGAAGAAGGCCACGTTCGGCAGCGGATTCTCGACCAGCAACTTGTAGAGGTAATTATCGACATCCGGCGCGTTGAAATCGATCAGCACGCCGTACCAGGTCGGGCCGCCATCGTCCATCTTCGGATAGCGGCCGGCGCGCGTGCGCACATACATCAAGACCTCATCGGACATCAGATCGGCCTCGTTCAGATAGAATGCGGTCGCCTCATAGCCCGACAGGACATCCTTGACGTTATTGTCGCCGATGGCGATGAAATGGATCTCAAAATCAAGCGTGGTGCCGTCCGCCAGCGCCATGAGTATCCGGTGGATCGACGGCGAGTCGTTCGAGCCGGTCCAGGTGCCTACGTGCTTGGGGATCCAGTCGAACCAGGTTTTGATCGTGGTTTTCCAGAGCTGGCGGTAGGTATCGCGCACCACGCAACAGCGGAAACGCCGCACGCCGTCGCGCGGGCTGGGGCGCTGCTGGCGCCCGAGCTTGACAAGCTTCATTAAAGCTGCTGATGTTTTGCCCGAGCCAACCGGGCCAAGGATCGCCTGGATCGGCTTTGTCGAGGCCATGAAGCGTGCGGCGACTGGCCCTGGCGGATTCCAACTCTTCCTTAACAATCCCATTTTCCGCACGCCTCCAGGCCCCGGGCTTACCCCACTATTGCCCGGCGCGCAAGCCCCGCACCCCGACCCATCGACGGTGCGGGGAAAATTCCGCTTTTAACCCCACCCCGACCCATCGATTTTCGATTGAATTTCGCTCGACCTGCCGCCCGATCGAGACCAGACCCTTCAACCAGATTCCAACCTCCGCTGGATCCGGGGCACCGCACGGTCGCACCCGGGAGAGAAATCGCGATCGCGCGAGGCGGGGGAACCGGGGCCCTCGATCGACCGGGGGCCGGTTTGCCAGGCCGCGCGGCTAAGAGATCATTAGCCGCGCGGCGGGCTGAACGCCCCGGTTTTCTGCGGTTTTTTGGAGGTTGTCAAAGTCGCGGCGTCAAAGGATGGCACGCGCGAGGACGCTAAGTCGTTGTTTTTATTCAGGCTTAACGACTTCGCCTTCGATATCGAATTCGCCGCCGGTGTCCTCTTCGACCGCCGCCGGGTCGACCTCATCGCCGATAGTCAGTACGAAGCGGCCCTCGCCTTCGAGTTTCAGATTTGCCGGCACCTTGGCGTAGAGGAAAGGCGCCAGCTCGCGCCGGCAGACCTGCATCCGGTCGAACGCCTCCAGCCTGGAGCAGTTCAGATCGCGCGCAAGCTCTTCGACGGTGCGCGAGATCACCGCCGCCATGCCTTCGAGCGGATCGGCGTAGGTCCGCCGCAGGTAATCGATCAAATCCCGGTTGATCCGATTCCGCGATCCGCCAGGCCGGCCGACGCCGCGCTTCATGCCATCGGCCGCCGCCTGGTCGACCACCGGCAATTCCATCGGCAGCGCCGGCGCAATTTCCGCGCCAGCGCCAGGACCGCCCGCCGCCCCG
Source organism: uncultured Alphaproteobacteria bacterium (assembly GCA_965372875.1). Taxonomy (GTDB): domain Bacteria; phylum Pseudomonadota; class Alphaproteobacteria; order CBDVDY01; family CBDVDY01; genus CBDVDY01. The sequence goes on from CBDVDY010000067.1 coordinate 8,194, forward strand.
ACTATTACGGATTTTTTGGCCATCCGGCCCCCGCTCGATTATCCGCACCTAGTTTATTGCCGAAACGGTCGGACAGCAAGCGCCCCGCGACCGTTTCACGCTAATCCGCTGAAAAACCACGCGAAATCCCCTACTGCTACACCTGAAACGGTTGAAACGATGTATGGAATTGTACGCGCGCGCGAGCCCGGATACGAAATACCCTCTTCGGATCGTTTCGACCGTTTCACGGCTATTTTATGAGTGATTACAAAGCGTTAGCTGAAACGATAGCGTTTCATCCGCGTTTCAACCGTTTCACCCAGCCCCCTTGCCGCCGGCTGATGCCTACCCTGTTTGAAATCCATGGGTCCGGGTACGGGTTCGGGAGGCAGAGAATACGGTGACGCGCGCGACATGTCACCTTTAATCGTCACGGGTCGGGGATTTGGCGCGCGCCTGGTTTTTCATGTTGTGTGCCGGCCTAGCCAGGCCGGCACGGCAGACAGGATTAATAATCGAGGCGTTGTATTGACAAAACGGAAGGACGCGCCTATTTCATAGACATGGCGCGGCGGCATGCGCCGATTTAACCAACGGAGAACCGAGACCATGACCGAATTAGCCAGATTTTTAATCGTCGTGTTTTGCACTATCGCGGCGCTCGCCGTGTTCGTGTTGCTTGCGGCATAACCAACGGAGAATGAGATCATGACAAGCCTAAACACAAAGATCGGGCGCGGCGGAATTGTTGTTTCGGATAATGCCGGCAAGCACCACTTCACGATCACATATTCGCCTGATAGCGAATTCCCATATGTTTTGCGCGTGCCCGAAAGCGAACACAGCGAAGGGCGCGTCGTATCCGTTCACAAAACGAGTGAAAGCGCGGAGTTTCGCGCGCTAGCCGAATATATCGATCTGTCTTGACGCAGCGCCAGCGGGCCTTAAGCCGGGCCCGTCACGGTGCGCCAATGCACCATAACCAACGGAGAACCGAGACCATGAAATACAATGCCAGACAGCTTCAAAATCAAAATTGGGCGGTATTTAAAAACCGCAGTAAATTTTGGCCGAACACTGAAACGGAAGACCGCGTCATAGCCGAACGCAAGGCGGCATTGTTTAGCGCAAGTTGGCATATAGAACAGGCGGCCAACCTTCTAAGCGAATTGTCCCTAGAAGGCGCTAAAGAACTTGGGCGCGAAGCGCACGACATAGTTGATGCGGTGTGCAATCGCAACCGAGCGGAAGACTCAAATTTTGATGAAATGGACCCGAGAGGCTGGCTTTCTTAACATTGACGCAGCGCCAGCGGGCCCTAAGCCGGGCCCGTCACGGTGCGCCAACCGGCCATCGCAACCAACGGAGAACGAGATCATGAAAACACCTTGGGGCCCTAGCCAACACGTCGAGACCATCGCCGATGGTATCCAATTCGTTTCGACCGCATCGCATGGCGGCATGCTGTTATCGCCGGCGCGGTTCGCCAGGATGCCGGCAAAGCATCGCAAGACCTTTGCCGGCGGGCGCTGGTACGAAGAGGACTGCGACACGGCAAAGGTTGTGGTTGCTTTCCCGAAACACTTCACGGCGGCCCAGGTTGCGGGCGCGACCGCGAGCGTCGAATTTTGGGAGCGGCAGAACCGCACCGAATTGACCGAGGCCGGCGAACAACACGTAATGCCAGGGTGCGAGCGCGAGACAACGCCGGCCAACCCGCAGGGCGGGCTTTGGGATTGACGCAGCGCCAGCGGGCCCGCATCGCCGGGCCCGTCACGGTGCGCCAGCAGGCCGCCACAACCAACGGAGAATGAGATCATGAGCAATTGGCTAAAAAGAGTGTGTCCGAAGTGCGGCGACGGCGATCAGATCGACGTTGCCGCGAGCGTGTGGGTGCGCTTGACGGAGAGCGGTTCCGATGCTGACGAGAGCCAGGACGGAGACCACGAATATGATGATTTAGCCGTCGCTGTCTGTCGCGCCGATGGCTGCGACTGGAGCGGCACGGTCGGCCACCTAACCAACGGAGAATGAGATCATGGGAAACCGAAACTATTACGATTACGACGACGACAACCGCGACGACTTCGCCGACCCTGGCGGACGGTCCGCCCTGCGCGCGGCGACCAGACGCAACCCGCGCAACCTGCCGTGCCCGTCCTGCGGCGAGCCAAACCGCCTGACACCGGCGGACAAGTCACACGGCTATCAATGTGACACTTGCGCCGACCGCGACGAAGGCATGCCGGGCGGGTCATACGGCGACTACTGACGCAGCGCCAGCGGGCCCGGATCGCCGGGCCCGTCACGGTGCGCCAGGAGGCCACCACAACCAACGGAGAACCGAGACCATGACCCATCATTACAAAGCCGGCGACAAGGTTAGAATTATGAACACGACGCCGAGCGGCGAGCCCTTTTTCGAAGGCCATGCAACAATCAAAACGCCGATCGACAACATACCAGACATTTATGACGTGACCTTTGATCGCGCGCCCGGTGCGGCGTTTGAAGAAACCTACCAGCGGTTTGTCGCGCCGCCGGCACCGCCCGCCGTCATTATCACCATATCGGGCGGGCTCGTGCAGACTGTCACAATCGACGGCCAGGAAGTCCACGCGGAGATTTGGGACTACGACACGGACGGCGCCGGCCCCGCCGAGATCGAAACCGACGACGACGGCGACGAGTACGTTTTGCGGTACAGCTAAACCCAGCGCCAGGGTGCGAACGCCGTTCGCACTCTGGCCAACCAACGGAGAAACGAGATCATGACCACCACCGAAACACTCGCCGACGTTCGCATCGCCGGGCGCTATATTCCCGCCGCCGCGACCGCCGTGGATTGCGGAGATACCGACGCCGCGATCTATACCTACGAGGCCAACGGTGCGCCGCTTGCCATTGCCTATCACGGCACGGCGGGCCGACACGATTGGCATTTTCGCTTTCGCAACGAAGAGCAGCGCGCGGCGCGGATCGGCGAGTTTATCGAAGCGCGGCGCGCATATGGCGAGCATCGCGCCGGCCAACGGAACAAAGCCAAGGAGCCGCACAGCTTCAAGCCGGGCGATATCTTCTACACATGCTGGGGTTACGATCAGACCAACGTCGAATTTTACCAGATCATAAGCTTGATCGGCAAAACGATGGTTGAGTTGCGCGAGCTGCGCCGAGACAGCGAGGAAACCGGCTTTATGACCGGGCATTGCACCGCCAGGCCGGGCGATTTCACCGGCGAGCCATTCCGGCGGCGCGTCAATACGACCTATACCCCGCATTCAATCCGCATCGGTTCCAGCCAGACGGCGTGGCCGTGGGATGGCACCAGGCGCCATTGGAGCAGCTACGCCTGACGCAGCGCCAGCGGGCCCGGAGATCGCCGGGCCCGTCACGGTGCGCCAGGAGGCCACCACAACCAACGGAGATTGAGATCATGCCAAGACAAGATTACGACGAAAGAGTAGCACGCCGCCGCGAGCGGCTGGAAAAACGCGCCACCAAACAGAACAGCGAGGCGCAATCTCGTTTCGCTGAATCTGATCGCATGGCCGGAATGATGCAGGGCCAGCCCATATTGATCGGCCACCATTCCGAAAAACGGCACCGCCGCGATATCGACAAGATGTGGACCCACGGGCGCAAAGGTCTCGAAGCCCATAAAAACGCGGAAGAGTTAAACCGCCGCGCCGACGCGGTTGGAAGCGGCGGCATAAGTGCCGACGATCCCGAGGCCGTAGCGAAGCTAAGGCGCAAGCTCGAAGGGCTGACAGGCAACCGCGACCGCATGAAGGCGGTTAACGCCGCCTGGCGCAAGGCCGGCAAACCACGGCCCGACAATGCGGAAGCCTGGGTACGGGTTGAAGAAACGCTAGGCTACAGCGTCGAAGAAATCCGCCTTGATATGGCGCGCGATTTCATGGAACGCGCGCCCTATACCTACGCCATCGGCAACACCGGCGCGGAGATTACCCGCGTCAAACAGCGCATCGAAGCTTTGCAACAGGCCGAGACCACGCCGGACCATGAGCCTATCGAGGGCGACGGCTGGCGCATTTGGGAAGATAAGGACGAAAACCGGGTTTTTATCTCTCACGATGCCAAGCCGCCCGCCGAAATCAGGGCGAACATCAAGCGGCATGGCTTCCGGTGGAGCCGATATGCCGGCGCCTGGTCTCGGATGCTGAATAATTCGGCCTGGCACAATGCCGAATACCTGGCCACGAACGGGCTACTTGACTGACGCAGCGCCAGCGGGCCCGGAGATCGCCGGGCCCGTCACGGTGCGCCAGGA
>CBDVDY010000068.1:0-12361 GCA_965372875.1 uncultured Alphaproteobacteria bacterium
GGGTAGAGCGGACGTTCGCGGTCAAAATGTCTGCTAACCACCTGAAATCGGTCGTCGAGCGGCCATGGCCTAAACGGCGGCTTATAGCCAATAGCGGACATTGAGTCCGGGTTCCTTGAGCGCCCGCTGTTAGCCAAGATCGGCTGAACGGAAATTCGCCTAGAATCAGGTCGAATCAGGTTTGGTATTCTGCGTATCGGCGGTCAGCCTCAGAGAGGTGCGGGCATCGGTTGCGTTTCGGTACATGCGCTCGCAACCACGTCGGCTCACCCAGTCAGCCCTGCCTCGCGCAGGCCGCGATCTCTACTCTTCTCAAAGCGTCGCATACAGGACCAAAAACGCCCCGGCGGGGACGAGAAAATTGTCGAGTCCCTTGCTCGCGAGAGCCTCCAGGATCGTCGTCGCGAACGCGAGCGCAACGGCGATCGCGAAAGCCTCGCGGTAGCCGTGATCGCCGGACACAAGGAGCGACATGCCTGCACAGAGGAACGCGACGCCAAGGAAGGTGGCAGAGCCCTCGAGGCTCTTGGCGCCACCAACCGTGCTGTAGCGCAGCCGTCCGAACGCCACGCCGACCAGCGCCGCGGCGGCGTCCGCCAGGGTGAGAACGAGGATCGGGACAACGTACAAGAGCGTACGACCATCCGACAGAACGAACACGAGCCCGATCGCCAGGAGGAACCACAGATCGCCGTAGGACGCACGGCCGATCCCGTTGAGGGCACCGCCCAGACAGCGCCGCAGAGTGCCCGACATCCTGGTGGCGCACAGAACGAGCGTGCCCACGCCGACAACGACAAGGACCGGCCAAGCCGTCTCGAACAGCCAGGGGAACGTCAACGCGAGGAGCCCGTTGCCGATATGGAGCAGCTTGCGGCTGAGCTCGGGGTGCGGCGCACGTCTTGCCCGGTAGGCGCTCGAGCCGGCCATCATGCCGACGCCGGTCGCGAGAACGGCGCCCATTTCGAGCCAGGACTGAAGCATCACAGCTTCTCCTCGAGGACGAAGGCGCTGTAGAAGAACGCCTTGTCTCGCGCATGCAGCCTGCGCGCGAGGTCGTCGAGGGGCTGCAGCCGTGCCGCCATCGATGGCGGCCGTCGGCGCGCCGCCAGGAGGTTCCAGTACGCCAGCCGGCTCTTGTCACGGCCGCAGCGAACCAGCGATGCGAGGACCCGGTGGTAGCTCTCGGGCGACATGTATTCGAAGATGTCGCTGAGGTTGTAGCGGTCGATCGAGCCCTCGGCAGCCTCGTCGAGGAAGCCTTCGAGAGATTGGTGCCGCCATTCGAGACGGTCGAGATTGTTCCGGATCGCCGCGAAGTTCTCGGCGCGCAGCGCGTAGGGCAGCGCGGCCCCGTGCCGGCCCGTGAGGATCCAGTGCAGGTAAGGGTTCTCGGCCGGCTCGAGCGCCGTCGTGGCGTAGCGGACGCGCCCCAGCAGATGGTCCGCGACGCCGCGCTCGACGTGGTCGAAGAAGCTCGGATCGCGGCCCAGCCGGCCGAGCAGGAAGTGCGAGAAGAACAGGCGGAAGACCAGCCGCCAGCGCCGGCTGTTCCATTGCCTGTCGTAGAAGCGCTCGCGCTCGCTCCGGTCGGCGGCGCGGAGAATCTGGTGGACGCGCTCCGGCGTATGGATCAGCGGCAGGACGCGGCGGCGGAACAACGCGAGATAGCGCTCGAACTTCCCGGCGCCGCCGATGCCCCCGGCGACCTCGCCGGGGCGGGCGTCCCAGAAGCGCCGCGCATCGGCCGAGAGCAGGCTGCGGCAGCGGCGGTAGAGCGCCTCGCGCCGGTGCGACGGCCGCGAACCGATCAGCTCGAGCAGCCCGCCGTGGTCGAGTGCGCGGTAGGCCGCGACCCTGAGCTCGAGACAGGCGATTTGCGCCGGGCTGAGATCGAGGGCGATGACGCGGTCCGGGCCGCGGGCCAACATGGCCATCACGTTGTCTCCCGCCGAGGCGATCGACAGGCAGGCATGACCGGGGCGGATATCGAGTCCCTCGAGCAGCACGTCGGCGTCTTCCCAGCACTGGGCGTAGCGGACGGCCGAGAAATCGACGCGCCCGGCGATCTCAGCGTGCATCTTCCTGCTCCCGCGTGCGTTGCGCGGCGGGCGCCGCGTGGCCGAAGAGCGAGCCCGGCCGGAGACGCATGATCAGGGCCGGCAGGAGCGTCAGGTCGGCGAGCAACGCGCTTACCATCGCGAAGCAGACGAGAAGGCCGAACCAGACGATCGACTTGATCTCGGCGAGCCCGTAGACGAGGAAGCCCAGGCCCAGCGCGATCGTGGTCATCAGGATCGACTGGCCGGCGCCGGCGACCGCCGCGCGGAGCGCGTCGGCAATCGAGGCGCGGCGCTGCTGCTCGTGGCGCAGGAAGTAGAGGAACAGGACGCTGTCGTCGACCACGATGCCGAGCACGATGGCGGCGATGGTGACCGTGGCGACGTCGAGGCGGACGCCGAGCAACCCCATGGCGCCGAGCGTGAGGAGAACCGGCAGCAGATTGCCCGGAAGCGACAGCAGCGCCATGCCGAGGGAACGGAACAGCACGGCGAGCGCCGCGACGATCACGATCAGGGCGAGCGCGAAGCTGCGGACCTGCGAGCTGACGATGTGATCGACCATGCGCACGTAGAGCGGCAGGTAGCCCGCCGCCGTGACGCTCACCCCGGGCGGCAAGTGCGCTTCGGCCAGGACCTGCTCGATGATCCGGGCGATTTTCCTGGCCGACTGTATGTGGATGACGAAGGTGACCCGCAGGGCCTCGGGCGGATCGACCAGGGCGGAGAGCTGCGCGGCCAGGTCGACGCAGCAGCGTTGCAAGGCCGCCACCGCGCCTTCCGGGTCGCCGCCTGTCGGGGCCGAAGCCGCCAGGGCAGGGTCGAGCGCGCCGAGCCAGTCGACCACCGAATAGCTCCAGCCGACGGCGGCCTGCGCCTCGACGGCGCGCTGCCAGTCCTCGACCGCGGCAAGCACCTCGGGGCGCAGGACGCCGTCGTCGCTGCGCACGACGAACTCGAGCGGCGTGTAGCCGTCGAAGTGGCGTTCCACCTCGCGGTAGTCCTGGCGCACCGGGTGGTCGGCGAACATGAAGTCGATCGGGTCGGTGTCGACGTCGAGACGCGACAGGCCGACGCCGGCGAGGAGCGTCAGCAACCCGGCGATTCCCAGCACCCAGGTGCCGTGTCCGAGCCCCAGGTTCGCCAGCGTCGCGCTGCAGGCGCGGAGCCGGAACCGTGGCACGGCGCGGGGCTCGGCCCCGGCCCAGGCGAGCGCCAAGGTGCAGAAGACGATGGTCAACACGAAGACCGCGACCAGCCCGGCCGCGCTGAACATCCCGAGATCGCGGATCACCGGCAGGGGAGAGGCGGCGAGCGCGGCGAAGCCCGTCGCCGTCGTCAGGGTGGTGAACAGGCAGGGCCGGAACATGAAGCCGATGCCCTTCACCAGCCGTTCCTCGCGGCTCGCGCCGGGCGGCATCCGCGCGACGTGGCGCAGGATATGGATGCAATTGGCGATGCCGACGACGGTGATCAGCGTCGGCATCACCATGGTGACCATGTTGATCTCGCGGCCGGCGGCGGCGTAGGCGCCCATCGTCCAAACCACCGCCGTCCCGACCACGGCCAGGGTGACCAGGGTCGGCGCGAGCCGGCCGTAGAACAGCCACAAGAGGACCGCGGTGAGACCGTAGGCGGCGACGATCAGCACGCCCGAATCGACCGTCGAAAGCCGGTTCAGGGCCTCGTAGATCACGCCGATCCCGATCATGCGGTAGGGCGCGCCGAGCGCCTCGAGCGCCGCGTTCATGTCGGCGATGATGGCGCCGCGACGATCGTCCATGTCGGCGAGCGTCTCCATCCGGGCGAGGACCACGGTGGTCGTCTGGTCGGCGCTGACCAGCCGGCCGGCCAGCGCGGGAACGGCCTCGATTGCGTCGCGCAAGGCGTCGGCCTGCGCCGCGGTCGGCGGCTCGGCGGCAAGCAGCGGCACGGCTTCGAGCCCTCGCATGCTGGCGCGCAGCCGCGGCAGCGTGGCGAGCGAGTCGACCCGCGCCACCCCGTCGACCGCCGCGAGGGCGCGGCTTGCCCGCTGCACCAGGTGCAATGCGCGTGGGTTGAGGATTCCCTCAGGGTCGTGGAAGGCGACGACGACGACCTCGTCGTTGCCGAAGCGCTGCTGGAAATCGCGATAGGCGATCAGGACCGGGTCGTCGTTGGCGAACCAGATCTCGATCGCGTTGTCCACCCGCAGGTCTTTCGCTTGCCAGCCCGCCAGCAGCGTCAGGCACAGGGCGGCCAGGAGACAGGACCAGCGATTGCGCAATACCCACGACACCACCCGCTCGCCGGTCTTGCTGTCGGTGCCGCTGCAGCGAAACGGCGCAAGCCACCCGCGAGGCGGGAGACGGCGCGGTCGAGCGCGAGGCGCGTCAGTCTCCATTGCGATGTCGCGCCGTTTGCCGGGTCACGCGCCGCCCCAGCAGGCGGTGGGCCCGGGTGAAGTGGCCGGCGCACACGGCGGCGGCGATCGACAACTCGCCGGCCAGGCACAGGCCGCCGCAGATCTCGGCAAGCGCGCGGGCGCTGTCCGGACCGGCGAGACCCATGATCTCGAGGCAGGCGCGCTGGCCCGGCAACCCGGTCCCGCCGCCGACCGTCCCGACGATGAGGTTCGGCAGGGTTACCGCGGCATAGAGGTCGCCGTCCGCGGTAACCTCGATGCGCGTGACGCCGACGGCGGATTCGGCGACGCAGGCGGCGTCCTGGCCGCAGGCGATGTAGAGCGCGGCCAGGCCGTTGGCAAAATGCCCCTGTATGCCCATGGCGCCGCTGAGCACGCAGCCCATGGCGCTCAGGTGCCAGAACTCGGCGAGCCGCTCGCCGGTTACGCGCAGGCGTTGCTCGACGACCGCCGCGGGCAGCACCACCTCGGCGCAAACGCGCTTTCCGCGGACCGAGGTGAAAGACCGCATGCAGGCCTTCTTGTCGCCGGAGTGATTGCCCTCGACGAAGGCGCGCAGCGGCCGCACCGGCGCGCGTTCGTCGATGAAGGCGAGAACGGCCTCGGTCGCGATCGTTACCATGTTCTGGCCGGCGGCCTCCCCGGTGACGAAGGAGAGGTTCAGATAAACGTGATTGCCTTCCACCGTGGCCTCGAGGTCGATCAATCTGCCGTGGCTGGTTGTGGATTCGGCGATCCGGCGGATATCGGCCAAATGGGCGGTGGCCCAGTCGACGAAGAGACAGGCCTCGTGCAGGCCCTTGAAGATGAACCCGGGGGCGCGGTCGATCGATTCGTCGAGCAAGGCGGCGGTACAGCCGCCGGCATCGTTGATCGCCTGCGCGCCGCGGCTGTACGAGGCGACGAGCGTCGCCTCGGTGGTGGCGAGAGGGATGCGGTACGCGCCGTCGGCGAACCTGCCGCGGATGCATAGCGGCGCGGTGAGCCCGACGGGGACCTGGACCGTGCCGATGAAATTCTCGACCGCGTAACGGTAGTCTTTGCGGTCCTGCGGGCTACCGAAAAGCTCGGCGACGCCGCCGGCGCCGCCGCACACCGAATCCTCTTCCGGTCGCGGGGCATAGTTCGACAGCAGCTGCTTCGCGTTCTCCGACGGCCCCGGCGTCGTAGGACGCATGGCAATGGCGTGCGGACTCAGCGACATCGGCCTCTCCTTCCGGCGATTGCCCGCAAAGCGCTTCCGCCGACATCGATCGCCGCCGGACGCTGCCGGGCTGTGAATGAGCGCTCACTCATATCTGCTGCAAAAAAATTTCGCCCCGGCGGCATCGTCGCTGTACGCTGCGACATGGCCGAAAGTGGGTTCCCGGTGACGGCTTCATGGTCTTGATCATGGTGCGATTAGAGGCGTTCGGCCGGGAAATTCAAAATTTCCGGACTGCCAAGAATGTCCTCGGTTAATCAGTAGCTTAGTGCGCCTTCCGGGTCGGCGCCGGGGGCCATATGGCGGGGACGCCGATGGGCGCCCTCCAGCATTCTGCGGAGCCCCGGGTAGTCGATCTTGGAGTTGTGACGTCGGTCGACCGGGATCTTCTCGACGAAGCGGACCGATCCGAGGCGGGCCCAGCGAAGGTCGGCCCGCAGGCCCTCGGGGTCGATATGCCGTTCGCTCCCCTCGACGAGGAGCGTCCGTTCGCCGGAAACGCTGACGCAAGCGACGCGGCACGGACCGAGCCGGGCGCGCGCGGCGGCCTCGAGCGCCAGCGGATAAAGAATTCCGTGACCATCGACGATCCTGGCGTCGCAGCGCCCCATCAGCCAGAGCCGGGCCGTTGCGTCGAGGTGGCCGGCGTCGCCGGTGCGGTGCCAGGTCTCGTTCCCCACCGTGAACTTGGTTTGCCCGTCGTGTCTGGCGTCGAGATAGCCGCCGACGACGTGGCGACCGCTCACCGCGATCTCGCCGGTTTCGCCCGCCGGCAACCGCGACGCGGCGAAGCCCCCGGGCGTGAACGGCCCGATCGGCTCGCCGAAGCGGTCGGGCAGGATGGCGAGGCGCAGTTCGGGGACGACGGAGCCGGCCGGGAGTCCCCTGCCGACCGCGGTGGCGGCCAGGTCGAGGTCCGAAATTTCCGTGCGGCCGAGGTGGGCGATCGGCTCCGCCTCGGTCGAACCGTAGACCGCGGTCACCGCGGCCTGGGGCGCCACCGCCGCGAGGCGCCTCAGCAGGTCGGGGAACACCGGGCCGCCGCCGGTGAAGATCTCAGCGAGGCGCGCAAAAGCAGGGCGGCATCCATCGCCCCGCGCGAGCAGCCGTTCACACAGCGCCGGAGAGGCGATAATGCGGGTGACGCGGTGTTCGACGATCTGCCCCAGGAGAGGCGCGGGATTCACCGCCCCGGGCGCGCGAAGGTCGGCGTCCGGAAGTACGCACGGCACGCCCTCGGCTAGACTGGAGAGGACGAAGACCGGCAGGGTGATCAAGTCGATCCTGTCGTCGCGGGGGCGCATGGCGCGCGCCAGGGCCTGGTGTTGCGCCGCCAGCAGGCCGTGGCTTCGCACGACCCCCTTGGGCGCGCCGGTCGAGCCGCTCGTAAAGGTGACGAGGGCGGGGTCTTCGTCGCGGCAGGGCTCGATACGTCGCCGCGGCGCGCTGTCTCCCGCACGTCCCATGTCGTGCGCGCCGGGCACCCACCCCGCGGTCGACAGCTTTATCGGCACGCCGCGCAGCGCTGCCGACAGGGCGCGCAGGAGATGGCCTTTCGCTGAAGCGATCAGGGCCTTCGGCGGCAGCGCCGCGCAGCAGGCCTCGATGTGCTCGCGTCCAGCCGAGGGGTCCAGGAACATCGCCGTCGCCCCGAGCCGGCACAGGGCGAACAGGACGACGTAGAGCTCGATCGACACGGGCTGCAGAAGCAGCGCCACGTCACCCTTGCCGAGCCCGCGGTTGCGAAGCAGAGCGGCGACGCGCGCCGATGCGTCGTCGAGCTCCCAGAAGCCGACGATCCGCGTGTGCCGCCCGCGTCCGGAGATCAACGCCGGAGCGTTCGGGCGGGCCGCGGCCTGTCGATGCAGGAGCTCGGCGACGTTCATGCGAGGCTCCTGGAAAAGACGGCGTAGCGGCGCAGGGGCGAGGCGATGCGCCGGCTGTAGGCGAGCGAGGCATTGCTTTCGTGCATCAGGGCGTGAATGACCTTTCGATAGCCGTCGCGCGCCGCCATCCTGTTGACCTCGTGGATCAACACGCGGCCCAGCCCGGCCCAGGCGCGGCCCGGCCGCACCGCCACGGTCTTCAGGATGAGCGTGTCGATCGCCTCGCCGCGCCCGGCTTGCGCGTGATCCGGGACCGCGAAGACGAAGCCGATGAGCGTGCCGTCGCGTTCGGCGAGCCGCAGCTGCTCGGACCGCACCAGCTCCACGATCTTCATGTAGTCTGCGAGGAACGCCGTTTTAGAAATTGCGGTGTATAGGAAATTCTGTCGGAAGCACGCGAGTGCGAGGGCGTGAATGCGTTGCAGGTCGTCTTCGATGCGGGCAGGGTCGAGGGGCCGCAGCGTGACCCCCTGGTCGCGCAGGCGGCGTTCGATCGCGTGCAGGCGTGGGGCCTCGTCATCGAGGCGTTCGGTGATCGCCGAGCGGTAGGTCGCGCGTGGCGCGAAGCCCGCCGCGGTCAGATCCTCGACCCATTCCCGCGGGTTCTGCGGCTCGAGAAAGAAGGGCGGCCGGCTGCCGCCATCGATGACGAATCGATAGTTTCGCCATGTGCTGCCGTTGACCGGCGCGATCGCCAGTTGGCAGCCGCGGGCGGCGAGCCGCTGCACGGCGTGGCGGAGCAGCGTTCGGGCCGCGCCGCGGCGCGATGCGGCGTAATGGCCGATGTAGCCGATGCGCCGGTCGTCGAGGCGCGGCGTGTTCCCCCACCACAGCGAGCAACAGGCGGTAACCCCGGTTTGCGGCTCATCGACGACCCAGGTTTCCTGGGGGCGTTCGGCCGCCAATGTCGCTTCGTCGGGCAGCGCGACGCCGGCCGACACAGTGGACGCCTCGGCCGGGTCCAGGCGGAACAGCGTCTTTCCGGCAGGTTCCATGCCATCGTCCTCCGCTCTACGCGGCGGCGATTGCGTCTTGTGCGGCTTGCCCGAGGCGCGTCACTCGACCCGTGGCGCCGTTCATCTCGACGTACTCGCCGTCCTTCAGCCAGCTCGTGATGCCGGGCAGCGAGACGATCGCCGGAATGCCCATTTCCCGCGCCACGATCGCCGAGTGTGACAACAGGCTGCCGCGTTCGACCAGGAGACCCGCAGCGCGCGAGAACAGCGTTACCCAACCCGGATCGGTGAACTCGGCGACCAGGATCTCCCCGCTGCGCAAGGTAGCCGCGTGGGGATCGCGCACGACGCGCACGATGCCGCGTACGACCCCGGCGCAGCACCCGGTCCCTTGCCGCTCGTCGGCCGGCAGGCCGTCGCCGCATGCGTTGTTCCCGTCGGGCTCAACGGCCCCGGCGCCAAGCACCGCGCCGCTCGTCCGGAAACGGGGCGGCGGCGGCGGGGCGTCCTCGAAGGTGCCGAACTCCGCCCGGCGCAGCCGCGCCAATTCGCCGAGCCGCGCGCTGGTGGCGGTGCCTTCGACGAAGCCCAGAATCTCATCGACCTCGAGATAGAAGACATCGCGCGGATCGGCGATGACGCCGCCGGCGTGCAGCCTCTCCCCGACCTGCACGAATATTTGGCGCCCCCGACCGAAGACCCGCGTTCGCTCGAAGCGCAGGTTCTCGCGGTCGCGAATGCGCGCCCCGGCCTCGGCGCTGACCCGGTTGATCAGCCAGCGCCACACGGGCCGGCCTTCGAGATGTTGCGCGAGCAACGCCTCGGATGATGCGCGGTCGTCGCTCGCCGGTGCCTTGCCGGCCTGTTGCACGGCCGCGCAGCTACCGATCGCGCGCAGCAGCGGCAAGGGATCCTCGCGTAACGTCGGGCTCTCGAGCTTGAGCTCACCGTAGCAACGCCCTTCGAAATGCTTCAGGTAGTCCCGGTAGCGCCGGTCGAGTTCGGGCCTTCGCGTTAGCGCCGCCTGCGCCTCGGCCGGCGTTCCCTCGGCCAAGACGCGGACGAGGTCGCCATCGCTCGCGGCCATGGCGGCCATGTCATGGATCCACTGCACCGGTTCCGCGCTGATCATCCTGCCCTGGCCGGCGAGCAGGCGATTTCTCTGGGCCTCGGCGTCCGCGCCGCAAACCTTGCGCAGAAGGCTTCCCAAGAGGCCGAAAGCAATCATGCAGAAGAAATCGTTGATCAGCGGCGCGTCCCAGCGCGTCAATAGGCGGCCGTGTAGGTCGCCGTAGAGCCGCACCAGCCCTTCGAGCGACAGCTCCGCGAGCGGCGGCGACGGCTCGGCCAGCGCCTCGTCGAGCCGGCGGTAGAACGCGGCGTTCTTGCGGCGGAGCAGTACCCGGTTCTTGACCATCGCCGTCAGGCTTGCCGCGAGGCGGAGCGCATCGGCGAGCTTGGCGCGCCAATCGTCCTCGCGGTCGGGTAGGACTTGCGCGACGAGGTCCGCGGGTAGCGCCTTGCCGACGCCCATCATCTGCTCCATGAAGCGCCGGTTGACGGCGAACCCGGGCAAGAGCAGCAGCAGGCGGTACCAGTTCAGCAGGTTGTAATAGACCCGGCCCCCGACAAGCCCGAGCATGTTCCCGAAGATGGCGTCGTTCTCGACGATCCGGGCGCGCGGCACGCCCATTATCCGGACGAACTGGCGATAGACGCCTTCGTAGGCGGTGCGCGCGAAGGAGAAGGTCAGCGGCGTCGTCACTCCGCTGTAGCTTTCCACGATATTGCTGTTGTCCCACAGGCGTGCGGTGTCTCCGGCCCACTTCGGCTTCGCCGGAAGACCGGTGATGGCGCGGGACTGGAGCAGGTATAGGGCGCCTTTCGCGAACGCCCACTCGATGTCCTGGGGGCGTCCGAAATGCCCTTGCATCTGGCGCGCCAGCTCGGCGACGCGTCGCACCTGTTCGTCCGACAGTGACGCCGAAGCGTTCGCCAGCCGGCGGCGCACGATCCTTCCGTCGCCGTCGACGTCGAAGGTGTCGCCTTCACGCCTACCGGCGACGAGCTGGTCGCCCAGACCCCTGACCGCGCTCACCAGGCAGAGATCGCGCCGGCCGCTAACCGGATCGGCGCTGAAGGCGACGCCGGCCGCATCCGCCTCGACCATCCGCTGGACGATGACGGCGGGCGCCGCCTGGGCGAGCGCGAGTCCGCGCTCGGCGCGATATGTCACGACCCGCCGGTCCGCGGCCGAGCGCCATACCGCGGCGAGCTTTTCCGGGACTTCGCCGGCGGGGACCGAGAGATAGCTTTCGAACTGACCGGCGAAGGAGTGCTCGACGTGGTCCTCGTCCGCTGCCGAAGAGCGTACCGCCAGCAGTGAGCCGTCCAATTCGAGCTTCGCGATCGCCTGCTCGATTTCGGCGATGACCAAGGCGCTGGGTGTTATCGGCGCGAAGGTCCCGGCGTCGCCCGCGGTCGGCTGCGATCCGTCCCGCGCCATGGCCGCGCTGTCGGCAAACGCCCGCGGCGTCACCACGAACCACTCGGGAATCGCCGTCCCGGTTTCCCGCAGGGCATGGAAGGCCGCGGCCTTGCCGCCGAGGCTCCGGCGATCGTCCGGGCCGCTCGGGTCGTCGGGAAAGAGAACGTATTTCATCATCGGATCACCACGGGCAGCACGCCGAGGACGAGCAGCAGCGAGAGGGTCCAGAGCCCGGACATCGTATCGATCGCCTTGGCTCTCTTCGCGTTCGGCGCCTTGAGGAAACGGGCGGCCACGAGGGCCGCGGCGGCCAGCAGGGCTGCGGCGACCGCCAGCACGGGAACGACGAAGCCGATCTCGACGGCCACCCAGGCGCCCGCCGCGGCGGAGAGCGCGAGCGCGCCGGCCCAGGCCGCGGCGGCCCGTTTGATTCCCCACAGGGCGCTGTAGGTCTCGACGCCCATCTCCTCGTCCTCGGGCGCCCGGATCTTGCGTCCGATCTCGAAGACGACCCCGTTGAACACGCTCATGAGCAGGAAGCCGAGAAGACCGAGCAAGGGGATCGCGGCCGCGTTCACCAGCCAGTCGCAGGCGGTCGCGTAGAGCACGATCAACGGCAGAATGAGCATGTGCGACCACAGGTAGACGAGCGGATGCGCCTTCAACCATGTCCTGGCGAAGAACTCGGCACTCATCAGGCCGTAGTAGCCCCATACGAGAATGAGCAGCCAGACGAGCCGGGGATCGAGCCACAACGCCAAGGCCAGTTGGATGGCCCCGGCGGCGACGCCGATCCAGCCCAGCTCGCTCAGGCTGACCAGGCCGCGCGGCACCGCCCGATACGGCCGGTAGCGGAGATCGTCGGCGTTGTCCTTGAACTCGTCGGCGATGCGCAGTTGCAGGAAGAAGAGCAGGAGCGTGACGAACGCCGTGATGGCCGCCGCCAGCGGCATCTGCCCCGGACGCCCCGTAAGCAGGGTGGAAACCCCCAGCGCCGAGGCGCTCAAGGCGGCGATGACGACGCCGTGGACGAGGAGAGGAAAGCGCTCGCGCTGATAGATCCAAAGGCGTACGGCCAGCGAGGGTTCGCGGGCCTCGGTACATTCGACGGTCACTTGGCTTCTCCCTCTCTCGGCAAGCACGCGTCGCCCGACGCGCATTCGTTTCGTCGGCTCATGGGGTCAACAAAGACGCTGGCGTTGGAAATCCAAAGCCCTGCGGATTGCCAAGGTCTGCGGACGTTGGAAGGACCGTTATGAGGCCGGAGCCGACGTGATGAACTCCGCCCACTGTCCGTTCATCGTCGTGTGTGAGCGCATCGTCGGCAAGGAAGGGATGGAGCGGTGCTAAAAGAGCGACGGCG
>CBDVDY010000069.1:0-12338 GCA_965372875.1 uncultured Alphaproteobacteria bacterium
CCAGCCCCTCGGCGATGGCGGTCTTGCCGACGCCGGGCTCGCCGATCAGCACCGGGTTGTTCTTGGTCCGGCGCGAGAGCACCTGCATGGTGCGGCGGATTTCCTCGTCGCGGCCGATCACCGGGTCGAGCTTGCCCTCGCGCGCCGCGGCGGTCAGGTCGCGGGAAAATTTCTTCAGCGCGTCGTATGAATCCTCGGCGCTGGCGCTGTCGGCGGTGCGGCCCTTGCGGATGTCCTCGATCGCCTTGTTCAGGGCCTGCGGCGGCGCGCCCGAATCCTTGAGAATAGCGGCCGACGGCGTGCCCGTGGCCAGCGCCAGCGCCAGCAAAAGGCGCTCGGCGGTGACGAAGCTGTCGCCGGCCTTCTCGGCGATCTTCTGGGCGGAATCGAACAGCCGCGCCGTCTCGGGCGCGAGATAAAGCTGGCCGCCGCCGCCTTCCACGGCGGGCAGCTTGGCGAGTTCCGCCTCGACCGCCCGCAATGAGGCTGCCGGGTCGCCGGCGGCGGCGCGAATCAGGTTCGCCGCCAGGCCCTCCTTGTCGTCGAGCAGGACCTTGAGCAGATGTTCCGGCGTGAAACGCTGGTGATTGCCGCGGAGCGCGAGCGCCTGGGCCGCTTGCACAAACCCCCGCGCGCGCTCGGTATAGGTTTCGAAATCCATATCGACCAATCCCTTTCTAGGTCCCCCGAAATCGGCGGGACAGGCTGGCGGACCCTGATCTAGGCGTCCGATTAATATATGGCCTCGGCCCGCCAGAGGCACAAGAGGCACCGCGAACCCCGCCCCGAAAGGCGCGGAATACCTTGTAAAACCTGTCTTTCCGCGATTGAGCCGCGGCGCGACGGCAGGGAATATTGGACAGAAGCGCGTTGCGTTGCGCGCGCCCATGCTTGACTCTGTACCGAGTGGTTAGATCCTTTGCTGAAATTTCCCTGGATGGTTAGCGGCGTGCGCCCGACCCGACCCCACCGGCGGTCCACGGGCTGGCGCTGGCTCGGACTCCTAGCCGGCGGTATTCTTCTGGCCTGGGTCCTGCGCGGGGTGGACCCGGCGCGACTGGCCGAACTGTTCGCGGCGGCCGACTATCGCGCCCTCCTTTTGCTGCCGGTCGTGGCCATCTCCGAGCAACTCGTACGGGCGGTCAAGTGGCGGATCATGCTGCACCCCGTTTGCCGGGTCGGCGTGGGGCGCCTGTTCGGGGCCATCATGGCCGGTTATTTCGCCAACCTGGTGATACCGGCGCGCGTCAGTCCGTTGGTCCGGGCCTGGCTGATCACCCGACTGGAAAACTTGCGCCTCGGGACGGTACTGGCGACGGTGGCCTTGGACCGCCTGATCGATGGCCTGGTCTTCGTCGTGTTTGCCCTGGCGGCGGCGCTGCTGGTTCGCTTTCCCATGCAGACCGAACGGGTCGAAGAAGGTCTTCTTTGGGCGACGACCGGCAGTCTCTTCGTTTTCATGGCGCTGATCGTCGTCCTGCTGGCGATGCGCCGACGCCCCGACCGTTTCTCCGCCGTTGCCCACCGCTTGCCCGCCCGGGTAGCGCCACACGTGGCCGGGTTCATCGAGAATTTCGCCGATGGCGTGGTAATACCGGCCGCCCGCTGGCGGCAGGCGGCGATCATCCTCGCCTCTGTCGTCATCAAGCTGATCGCGGTATCGTGGTTCGTGTTCGCGGGGTTCGCTTTCGGGGTCGAGTTGGCGCCCATGGAGTACGTGTTCCTGATGGTGTTCCTCGGGTTCCTGGTCATCATTGGCGGCATGCTCGGTCTGGTCGGCGGCGTTACCGCCGGCGCCGTATTCGCGCTTGCCGGTTTCGGGGTGCCCGCCGAAACCGCGCTCGCCATGGTGCTGGCGGTGCAGGCCACCGCGATTCTCACCGTTTCGATCACGGGGCTCGGCGCGCTGTGGGTGCAGGGGGTCAGACTCTCCGACCTGCGCGCGGCGGCCCGCGAGGCCGCGGTCGGTGGACGTCATGAGTAACGGCAAGCCTCGACAGGAAAGGCGCCGCTTCGCCCGCTTCGCCGCGTCCGGAATCCTGTTCCAGGGCGGGGCCGCCACCACCGACACCGGTACCTTCATCGCCACCCTCGTCCACGGCCTCACCGGAAGCCCCGTCGCGGCGGGCGCCGCCGTCGCGATATCGAGAATCGGCTGGCTCGCCCCTCAGATCGTCGTCGCACATCTGGCACAGACTCGCTCGCGGCGCATGGGGTTCTACCTGTTCGGCGCCCTCGGTCGTGGGGCGTGCCTATTGGCGATCGCCACCCTGCTCTGGTCCGCCGGAGCCTTGCCTGGGACTCTCGTCGCCATTGGCTTTTTGGGCCTGTGGACGGTCTACGCGTTCGTCAGCGGCGTCGTCGCGGTCCCCTACAACGACATCGTCGCGCGCGCGATTCCGGCCGGCAGACGCAGCCGGCTGCTCGCCATTCGGTTTTTCGGCGGCGGCCTGTTGGCGCTGCTGGTCGCCGGACTGGCGCATCGCTTCCTCGACATCCTGCCAAATCTCGTCGGCTACGCGGCCGTGCTCGCGATGGGGGCGGGGCTCCTGATCGCATCCGCCCTGTCGTTCGTCTCCGCCGGCGAGCCGGACGCGCCGGTGCCAGACGATCGACCCGGATTCGGGCGCTTCCTGCGGGCCGGTATCGACGTGCTGCGGACCGACACCCGGTTTCGCCTGTTCTTCATCGCGCAGTGGTTCGGCGGGATGGTCGGGATGGTCTTGCCGCTTTACGTCATCCTGGCGCGGCACGGAGACGCGCTGAGGTTGGAGGATGTTGCTCTGTTGGTGGGAGCGCAAACAACGGGCGCGTTGCTGGCCAATCCGCTTTGGGGCTGGCTGGGCGATCACAGGGGCAAGTTGTCGCTTCTCAGGATCGTCGCAATATGCGGCGCTGTCCCGCCGGTCATGGCGCTTCTTTGGACCGGGTTTGGGGCACCGCAGCGCGAGTTCGTCCTGGTCTGGTTCGCCCTTGTATTCCTCGCGCTTGGTGCCGTGGACAATGGCAGGACGATCTCGTACTTGGGATATTTGATGGAAATCTCGCCCGATGACCGGCGCCCGGCATACAGCGGATATTTCAACGTGCTCGTGGCGCCGGTGTGGTTGCTCCCCATCCTTGCCGCGAAACTCGTCGAGACGGTTTCGTTCGCGCCGGTGTTCGCGTTAAGTCTGGCCGCGGCGGCGCTGCAACTCGTGACGCTCCGTCGCTTGGCGCGAAACGACAGGGGAAGAAAGCGGTCGTGAAACGGTTCGAATGGTACGCCACCAAGGTCCGGTATTGCCTGCACGGGCTTCGCCTCGAGGGCGCGCCGGACGACACCGTGTGGTATTTCGCGTTCGGCGCCAACATGCACGACAGCGTGTTTCGCGAGCGGCGGGGCATGGAGCCCCTGGAATGGCGAGCGGGCCGGGTCCGTGGTTATCGCTTGCGCTTCAACCTCGACGGGCGCCCACGCGGCAAGGCGGCGCCGGCAAACCTCGCCGCCGACCCGGAGGCCGAGGTCTGGGGCGTATTGTACCGCATCACCCGCGCGGGCCTGGTCCATCTCGATTTCACCGAGGGCGTGCCGGGCCGGCGCTACCGTCACCTATGGCTGGCCGCGCGGGATTCAGGCGAGGAAAGCATCCCCGCAATGACCTACATCGCCGACGGCGGGGAGCGCGACGGGCGGCCGTCTCTGCGGTACCTCACGCTCCTTCGCGAAGGTGCCCGCGACCACGGCTTGCCCGAACATTACCTGCGGTTTCTGGACGGCATCCAACATGCCGAATGACTCCAGCGCGGCGCTGGGGCGCGCGGAGAATCTGGCGCGGTCCGGCGATGCAAATTCCGCCGACACGCTTGACTCTGTATCGTGGTACGGCATGTAGGCGGCAATGCGAGGTGATGAAAATGAACCGCATGACCATTGGTAAGGCGGCCCGAAATGCCGGTGTTGGCGTGGAGACGATACGGTTCTACGAGCGCAAAGGCCTTATCGAACAACCACCGAAACCGGAAGGAAACGGCTTCCGCGACTACCCAATCGAGACCGTGCACCGTATCCGGTTCATCCGGCAGGCCCAGGAGATCGGGTTTTCCCTGCGCGAGATCGACGAACTCTTATCGCTGCGGGCCGATCCTTCAGCCGACAGTTCCGACGTTCGCGACCGGGCCGTGGCCAAGCTCGATCAAGTCGATCGCAAGATACAGGAGCTTGGCCGCATTCGCGCGGCTCTCAAGGACCTGATCGCCGCCTGCCCGGGCCACGGAGCGCTTCGTAAGTGCTCGATCCTGGAATCCCTCACCGACGCGGATAAATACGACGACGACGCTGGACGAGGGCAGGCGCCGCCAAAATGAGCGGGCTTTCCTTCTCTGTCGCGGCGACGATGGCCTCAACGGTCGTCAGGCCACGTCCGACTATCGGGTGCGGATCGAGTTCGTCTACCATTTCTGAGGCGGGGCGGCTCGTGGAGCGTGGAGGTTCACGTTTTCGTGAATAGACTCCGTACCACGATACGGAACCCATATTATGCCCAGACGTCGCTTTGAATGGAGATGGAGCCATGATCAGAACCGCTCGGACGATGGCATTCGCGTTTTCGTTGCTTCTGCCGGTGACGGTGCTGGCGGCTCCGGCGCGGTATCAACTCCGCGTCGACGGGCTGGCCTGCCCGTTCTGCGCCTACGGCATCGAGAAAGAGCTCACGCGCACGGACGGCGTACAGACATTGGATATCGACATCAATGCCGGGACCGTGACCGTCACCATGGAAGAGGGCGCCTCCTTGACCGAGGGGCAGGCGGACCAAATCGTCCAGGACGCAGGCTTCACGCTGCGCGACTTCAGCGAGGTCGGCGCGCGGGCGGAACAAAGCCAAGAGTAGCGCCGTGCATCCAGGCGAAAAAACCGCCCAGCCTCACCGAATTTACCGGGCCGGTGCGTTCGCCCTGCTGATCACTCTGACTTGGATCGGAACTGCCGAGGCCGCACCGGAGACCTTCAACACCGCTCTGCCCGTTGCCAAGGGGGAATTCCTTTTCCGCGAACAGTTTCTCTTCAAGCGGGCGAGCGACGATCCCAGCCCAGCCGATCGGGAGGTGGAAATCCTGGGCGGCATCTCCGTGCTCGGCTATGGCATCACGGGCGATTTGGCGATCTTCGGCGTCCTGCCCTATCTCGACAAGGACCTCGAGGTGACGACACCGGCCGGATCGCGCGTCACGCGAAGCACCAGTGGCATCGGCGACGCCCGGCTGTTCGGGCGTTACACGATCTTCAAGGACAACTTCCCCGGCGGCAGCTTTCGGGTCGCTTCCTTCGCCGGCATCGAGCTACCCACGGGCGAGCATGACGACAGCGACGGTCTCGGCACCCTGCCGGCCACGTTGCAGCTCGGCTCGGGCTCCTGGGACCCGTTCGCCGGCGTCGTCGCCACCTATCAGGTCCTCGACTACCAGATCGATGCTTCGTTCAGCTACAAGCTCAACACCGAGGCCAATAGTTTTGATTTCGGCGACGAGGCGCGGTTCGACGCCTCGCTGCAATACCGCCTGTGGCCGCGCGAGTTGAGCGGCGGTCTGCCGGACTTCCTGTACGGCGTTATCGAGGCCAACCTGATCCACCGGGGCAAGAACGAGATTAGCGGCGCCGGCGACCCCAATTCCGGCGGCACCACGCTGTTCGTCGCCCCCGGTCTCCAGTACGTGACCAAGCGCTGGATCATCGAAGCCATCGTGCAGCTCCCGGCCTTGCAAGACCTGAACGGCACCGCGCTTGGCGACGACTACACCGTCCGCGCCGGGGTCCGGATCAATTTCTAAGGATGGACGGATGATAAGGCGACGAACGATTCTGCGAATTGCGACCGGCGCCGTCGCCGTTCTTGTCATTCTCGTCGTAGCGGGCTGGCTGGCTTTCGTCCCCTCCGCCAAGGAGCCCGGCTATGTACTCGTGAATTCGTGGGGAGAGGAAGGCGCCGGTCCCGGCCAGTTCCGCGACCCGACCGGCGTCGCCGTGGCCGGCGATGAGGTTTTCGTGGCCGACGCCCGCAACGGCCGGATTCAGGTATTCGGCCTCGATGGCACCTTCAGGCGCGTCATCGGCAAACCCGGCAGCGGGCCGGGAGAGCTGGGCCGACCCATGAACCTGACTATTGCCCGCGGGGAGCTCTACGTTGCCGACTATTGGAACGATCGCGTGGTCGTGTTCGGACTCGGCGGATCGTTTCGCCGCGCCATCGGCAGGGCCGGCTCTGGCCCTGGCGAGTTCAACGCGCCGGGCGGCGTCGCGGTTGCCGCGAACGGCGACGTGTTCGTCGCTGATTTCTATAACCATCGTGTCCAACAGTTGCGGCCTGACGGCGCGTTCGTCCGGCAGTGGGGCACGACCGGCGCGCCGGGGATCGGCGCTGGCGAGTTCGTATACCCCACCGACGTGGCACTGGCGCCCGGCGGCGAGCTCGTGGTTGCCGACGGCTACGCAGACCGCATTCAGGTGTTCGCCGCCGACGGGTCGTTCTCCCATAAATGGGGCGGCCCGTTCGCCATGAACGTCCACGGGCCGTTCAACGGATGGTTCGCGACCGTGACTGGGCTCGCCATCGATTCGCGTGGCGCCGTCTTCGTTGCCGATTTCTACAACGACAGAGTTCAAAAGTTCGCCGCCGATGGCACCTTTTTGACCGCGTTCGGTACCTCGGACTCGGGGATCGGCCGTTTCGACAAACCCGTCTCGGTTGCCGTCGCCAAGGACGGCGCAGTGTTCGTGGCGGAGTTCGCCAACAACCGGGTCCAAGTGTGGCGCCCGCCCCAATAGCTGGGTAACTACACGAGCCCAAAACGCGAAACGGCCCCGTGGAACGGGACCGATCGCTACATTGCCAAACCGCCCGCGGTCGAAATCAGACGATCGGATGATCCGAATCCGGCGCTTCGGCCTCGGCCTCGTCGGCGCCGTTCTGGCCCTCGCGCCTCCCCGAGCCATTGGTCCGGGATGTTTCGGCCTTCGGCCCAGGCTGGACCGCCTGCTGCCCGGCGGCCTGTTGTTCGACGATAGGCTGTTCGACGATAGGCTGTTCGACGTCGGGCTGCTCGGTGGCGGGCTGTTCGGCGGCGGGCTGTTCGGCGGCGGGTTGCCGCTGGGGCTGTGCCTGGGTAGACGGCTGAGATGGCAGCGGCGCCGGCGGCCGCTCCGCCGGGCTGGGAACCTGCCGCTGCCGGTTTTGATTTTGGCCGCCGTTCGAAGCGTTCACGACACGGAAATAATGCTCCGCGTGCTGAAAGTAATTCTCGGCCGATATCCGGTCGCCGGAAGCCGACGCGTCGCGCGCCAGGGCGAGGTATTTCTCCAACACCTGATAGGCGTTGCCGCGAATTCGGATGCTCGGTCCGCTGCTGTCTACGGATTGATTGCGCGAGGGCGGTTTTCGGCCATTGCCGCGGCCGCGGCCGCGCTTCGCATTCGGTCCAGGTCTCATCGATTCCTTCGCTTAAAACCCGCACATGCCGTGGCTCTGCCCACGGTCCGATGTTCCTTGCTGCCGCCAGATCCTTTTTCGACGGAACATTGTGGGGGGTTTTCAACTCCGCTTTCTAGAGCGGGTTTCGATTTCAGTCTTAACAAAATCCAGAGGCGAGCGCTACCGCTAATGCAAACAAATGAACGTTAACGAATGGTAACCGCTAGAGTGTTGCTTTCAAGCAACGTTCTCGTCCCGCCAGGTCCCGGTCGATGCCGGCAATATTCAGACCACTCTGGCCGAAAATCCCCGCCACCGCGGCGGCCTGTCCCGCTCCGATTTCCACCGTGGCGGTACCAAGGGGCGCCAAAAGGCTCGGCAATTGCGGTGCGATGTCCCGGTAACAGTCGAGACCGTCGTCTCCGCCCGAAAGAGCCAGGCGGGGCTCGAATCCCGCCACTTCGGGCGCCAGCGACGCGATCTCGCTATCCCGGATATAGGGTGGATTGGCGACGATGCAATCGAAATCCCCGTCGATTCCGGCGCCCCAATTCCCGGCAAAAAACGCGGCGCGATCCGCCAGGCCCAGTGATTCCGCGTTCTCCCGCGCGACCGCGACGGCGGCGGCACTCCGGTCCACGCCGAGGCCGAGGGCTTCCGGCAATTCGTGCAGCAGCGCCAGCAGGAGGCAGCCGCTGCCGGTGCCGAGATCGAGGATCCTGAGCGGCCCGGGCCTCGGGCCGGATACGCGGCCGACGGCATCGAGCGCCGATTGGACCACCGCTTCGCTGTCCGGCCTTGGGTCGAGCGTGTCCGCGGTGATCTTGAAAGAGAGACTCCAGAATTCCCGCCGGCCGAGGATTCTGGCAAGCGGCTCGCGGCCGGCGCGCCGCGCCAGCAGACCCTCGAGCCGGCCGCGCGCGCCGCCATCCATCGCCCGCTCGGGATAACCGGCGACCGCCTCGGGTCCGACACCAAGGGCGTGGCCGACCAGGAGCCGGGCATCGAGCCGGGCGTTCTCGACCCCCGAATCGGCGAGCCGGCGCGCGGCGTCGAAAACCGCCGCGCCGACCGTTGCGGTGCGCGTCACGGCGAGCGAGGTCATTCCAGATCGGCCAGGCGGCTCACCTGGTCCTCGGCGATAAGCGGGTCGATAATTTCGTCGAGCGACTCGCCGGCGAGGATTTTTTCGAGCTTGTGCAGGGTCAGGCCGATGCGGTGGTCGGTCACCCGCCCCTGCGGAAAGTTGTAGGTGCGGATGCGCTCGGAGCGGTCGCCGGAGCCGACCTGGCTCTTGCGCGTGGCGGCGCGCTCGGCGTCGCGGGCGGCGCGTTCGGCCTCGTACAGCCGGGCGCGCAATACCTTCATCGCCTTGGCCTTGTTCTTGTGCTGCGACTTTTCGTCCTGGATGCTGACGACGATGCCGGTCGGCAGGTGGGTGATGCGGACCGCGCTGTCGGTGGTGTTGACCGACTGGCCGCCCGGCCCGCTCGAGCGGTAAACGTCGATGCGCAAATCGTTCTCGTCGACTTGCACGTCGACCTCCTCGGCCTGCGGCAGCACGGCGACGGTGGCGGCCGAGGTATGGATGCGGCCGCTGCTTTCGGTCGCCGGCACGCGCTGCACCCGATGCACGCCGGATTCGAACTTGAGCCGCGCGAACACGCCGCGTCCGGAGATCGCCGCGCTGGCCTCCTTGTAGGCGCCGATGCCGGTCTCGCTGACGCTCATCCGTTCGAACTTCCAGCTCTTGAGCTCGGCATAACGCTGGTACATGCGGAACAGTTCGGCGGCGAACAGGCCGGCCTCCTCGCCGCCGGTGCCGGCGCGCACCTCGAGGATGGCGTTCTTCTCGTCGGTCTCGTCCTTGGGCACGAGCATCAGCTTGAGCTCGCGCTCGAGCTCGGGCAGGCGGTCCTTGAGGGCGCGAAACTCCTCCTCGGCCAGCGCCTTCATCTCCGCCTCGCCCTCGGGGTCGGCGATCAACTCGGCGAGATCGGCCATTTCGCTCTGCGCCCCGCGCAGCGCCTCGACGCGCTCGACCACGGGTGCCAGGTCCGCGTATTCCTTGGACATGCGGGCGTAGGCCTCAAGATCGGATTGCGCGTCGCCGGCGAGCGCCGCCGTGAGTTCCTTTTGCCGTTCCAGCACGCGGTCGAGATTGTCGTCCAGGCTCACGCCCCGTTCTCCTCGTCGTCTTGTTTTTCCGCCGCTTGGCCCGCCGGATCGTCCAGCCGGAACAGCCGGCGCACCATTTCCTCGGCCGCGTCGCGCTCGCCGCCGCCGGCCGCGCCGCCCTCCGCGGCGAGCTGGCGCAACGCCTCGGACGGGGCGTGCAGCAACCGGTTGACCAGCCGCCGGGCGACTTCTTCCGGCCCCTCGCCTCCCGCCTCCGCCGCCACCGCGCGCCCGATCGCCTCGAATCGGCCGCGCAGCGCCGTGATCGCCGGCACCGCCCGCCGTTCGCCACGGGCGCGTTCGAACGACGCCACCTCGGCGCCGATGATCTTCCAGGCCGCTTCCGCCGATTGCTCGCGCCCGGCCCGGCCGCGCATCGCCAGCCGCTCCAGATCGTCGAGATCGTACAGATATATCTGGTCGATGCGTCCGGCCGCCGGCTCCACGTCGCCGGGGACCGCGGTGTCCACCAGAAAGATCGGGCGTTGGCGCCGGCGCTTCAAGGCCATGCCGATCATCTCGCCGGTGATCAGATGCCGCCGGCCGCCCGCCGCCGCCAGTACGATGTCGGCCTCGGCCAGCGCCCCGGCGAATTCGTCGAACGGTACGACGTGACAATCGAGCCGCCGCGCCGCGGCCTCGGCCCGGCCCGCCGAGGGCATCGTCACCGCCAGACGCGCCAGCCCGGCATTCATGAGCTGCCCGGCCATGAGCTCGCCCATGTCGCCGTCGCCGATCAGCATCCCCGCGCAGCGCGCCAGATCGCCGTGCACGTCGCGCGCGACCTGAACCGCGGCCGCCGCCATCGACACCGGTCCCTCGGCGATCGCGGTTTCCTCCCGGACCCGCTTGGCCGCTTCATAGGCCGCCTGCAGCGCCGCGTCGAGCTCCGGGCCCACGGTGCCGGCCTCGCGGGCGAGGCGGTGGCCGGCCTTGACCTGGCCCAAGACCTGGGGCTCGCCGATGACCTGGCTTGCCAGCGAGGCGGCGACGGCGAAGATATGCTTGAGCGCATCGTGGCCGGAGTGCGTGTAAAGCTCGGCCGTCACCTGATCCAGCGGCAGGCTCGCCTGTTCGGCCAGCGCGCGGGCGATCGCCGGCGCCGCCAAATCCGGGTCGGCGGCGGCCTGCACCTCGACCCGGTCGCAGGTCGACAGCACCACGGCCTGGGCTACGCCGTCGCCGCGCAAGCGCTGGAGGAACGCCGGCGCCGCGGCGTCCGGGACGAACATCAAATCCCTGAGATTGGCCGAGCTGGAACGGTGGTTGGCGCCAACCACGATCAGTTCCGGCGGGCTGGGCGAACTTTTCATGGGAAGGCTACAGGTACGGCTTGAGCGCGGCCTCGATCCCGTCCAGCGGCACTTCCCGTTGTTCGCCGGAATCGAGATCGCGCAGGGTTGCGGCCCCGCGCGCCAGTTCGTCCTCGCCGATCAGCACGGCGGCCGCGGCGGCAAGCTTGTTGGCGCGTTTCATGCGCTTGGACAGGTTGCCGCGGTAACCGAGCTCGACGCGAAAGCCGGCGTGGCGCAGACGCTGGGTCAGGGTCAACGCGGTTTGCTCGGCGGCCTCGCCGATCGGCACCACCGCTATGGGCCGCGGCGCCGGCAAATCCGCCGCCGCCAGCATGGCCAGGCGCTCGATGCCGCCGGCCCAGCCAATGCCCGGCGTCGGCGGCCCGCCCATGGTTTCGACCAGCCCGTCGTAGCGGCCGCCGGCGATCACCGCGCCCTGCGCGCCGAGCGCCTCGGTGGTGAACTCGAAGGCGGTATGGCAATAGTAATCGAGGCCGCGCACCAGACGCGGGTTGAGCGAATAGGCGATGCCGAGTGCCTCGAGCCCGTCCCGGACCCGGGCGAAGAAGTCGGCCGCCTCATTGGTCAAATGATCGGAATAGACCGGCGCGCCGGCGATGATTTCGCGGTCGCCCCGATCCTTGGAATCGAGGATGCGCAGCGGATTTCGTTCCAGCCGGTCGCGGCTGTCCTCCGACAATTCGTCGCGGTGGCCCGTGAGATAATCCACCAGTACCGTGCGATAGGCGCCGCGGCTGGCGCCGTCGCCGAGCGTATTGAGTTCGAGCGTGGTCTTGTCGCCCACGCCGAGCGCCTCGAGCACATGGGCGCCAACCGCGATTACCTCGATATCGGCGAGCGGCTCGGCGACTCCAAGGATCTCCACGTCGATCTGGTGAAACTGCCTGAGCCGCCCCTTCTGCGGCCGCTCGTAGCGGAACATCGGCCCGGCGAGAAAAAATTTGAGCGGCAGCTGTTGCGACAGCCCGCCCGAAATCAATGCCCGGGCGATCCCGGCCGTGGCCTCGGGGCGGAGGGTGAGTTGCTCGCCGCCGCGGTCGGTGAAGGTATACATTTCCTTGGTGACGATATCCGAGGTCTCGCCCAAGGTGCGGCGGAAGACCTCCGAGAACTCGAAGATCGGCGTGGATATCTGATCGAAGCCATAGCGCGCGGCGACCGCGCGGGCGGTTTCCACCACATGGCGGTGGCGGCGCGCTTCCTCCGGCAGAATGTCGTGGGTGCCGCGGACCGGCTGCAACGACGCCAAGGGCCGCCCCGGCCGTCTACTCGGCAGCGGAAAGCCGTTCGCCGGCCCCCGCCGCTTCGCCGTCCTCGGCCGCGCCCTCGGCCACGCTCTCCGCCAGCGCGGCTTCGATCTCGGCCGCCTTCTTCTCCACCAGTTCGACCAGATGAT
>CBDVDY010000070.1:0-12312 GCA_965372875.1 uncultured Alphaproteobacteria bacterium
TGAACGCAACGCCATCGCCCACGACCGGCCCGCCGGTCGAAGAGGATTGCGAGACGATCTTGCGGGCGCCGGAAACGGGGTGAACCGACACGATGGTGCCGGTACCAAGGTTTCCGACCAGGATCGAGCCGGCCATGTCCTTTTTGTTCTTTCCCTTGCCATCGGCCTTGCCATTGCCATTGACCACCGCCACCGCGCGCGGATCGTTGTAAAGAATAGTGTTACCTGGCTCGACTTCGAGCGGGGTCACAACGCCGGTGTCGGGGTCGACCAGGACGGGGCCAATCACGTCGCCGCCGGCAACGCTTCCGGTATCCGCGACCACCAGCATTTGTCCGCCGTCCAATACGCCCGCCGCTATCCCGAACGGCGAGATGAATGTGGCGTCGTCGCCGCCGGCGAATAGTGTCCGGAATCCGTCGTCGGGATCGATCTGAAAAACAGCGCCCGCGCCGGCCGCGAGGTCGGTGACGAATATACGGCCGTCGGGCAGTACGACGATACCGGCCGGTTGACTGAGCGGCGGGCCTTGAGTGGCATCGCCGCTATCGGAAAGGAGCTCACGATCGCCCGTGGTTCCGTCGACTCGATAAATATTCCCGTTGCCAAAATCGGCGACGACGAGGTCGCCGTTCGCCTCCTTGGAAATTCCGCGCGGGTTGGTGAACGACGGGCCGTCGCCGGTCGGTTCCTCGGCGCCCGCCGTCCCGGCGAACGGGACCATCGCCCACGCGAATAGCAAGACATAAAGGGCCGGCCGGAGCTTGCGGCTTCTCGCCCAACTCGTTTCGAAAATTTTCACGTTCCTCTCCCTTGAATTCTCGGGTTGTTTTTGATCTGGCCCGGAAAATTTCGCGCCGAATTACGCGGCCATCCTAACCGTCAACCAAGTCAACCGAATTTCCAGATTTTGCCTCGCCCTCCCTGGGTCGCTCCCGCCATACGCGCGGCAACGTGCGGGTGCCCTCCTGCGACGGAAACCCTACAGGGTATGTGTGAATTTCAGAATCACAAATGTGTGTTGGTTGCGTGTGGAATCGATTGTTTGACGATCGGACGGAGCGAAATTCCGTCATTGCGCGTCAGCCGACGGCAAACCACTCCGACCCGGATATATTCCGCTGGCGCGCTCGTCCGGAGCGGGGCAAAATCGCCTCCGCAATCGCGGCGACGCAGGGGGAGCACGGCAAGTGGTCAAGTTTGGCATGGGACAGCCGGTCCCGCGGGTGGAGGATGCGCGGCTCCTGACCGGCCGCGGCCGCTACACCGACGACATCAATCTTTTGCACCAGGCGCATGCGCGGATATTGCATTCGCCTTACGCCAGCGCGCGCATCGCCTCGATCGACGTGGCCGGCGCCCGCGCCGCGCCGGGAGTCGTTGGCGTGTTCACCGGCGCCGACGTGGCCGCCGACGGACTGGGCGACCTGCCCTGCCTGGTCCCGTTCCTGTTGCCGATGAAGCGGCCGGACGGCGCGCCCATGTACGTGCCGCCGCGCCCGGCGCTGGTCCAGGACCGGGTTCGGTTCGTCGGCGATTTCGTGGCGCTGGTGGTGGCCGAAACCGACGCCCAGGCCAAGGACGCGTTGGAGCATATCGCCGTGGACTACGAAGAGCTGCCCGTGGTCACGGGCGGCCTCGACGCGCTCGAGGATGGCGCCGTCTCGGTGTGGGACGAGTGCCCGGACAATATCTGCCTGCTGCACAATGTGGGCGACAAGGAGGCGGTCGAAGCCGGCTTCGCCAAGGCCGACCACGTTACCTCGCTGACGGTTCCGATCAGCCGCGTCGCCATGAACCCGATGGAGCCGCGCGCCGCGCTCGGCGCCTACGAT
Source organism: uncultured Alphaproteobacteria bacterium (assembly GCA_965372875.1). Taxonomy (GTDB): domain Bacteria; phylum Pseudomonadota; class Alphaproteobacteria; order CBDVDY01; family CBDVDY01; genus CBDVDY01. Next base: position 1,836 of record CBDVDY010000070.1, read on the forward strand.
GCGTCCGAGGATCGCTACACGCTCTACAGCGGAACGCAGAACCCGCACGACATGCGCCGGTTCCTGGCGCGCAACGTGCTGGGCGTGGCAGAGACGTCGCTGCGCGTGGTCAGCCCCGACATGGGCGGCGCGTTCGGCATGCGCAGCAACACCTTTCCGGAAATGGCGCTGGTCCTGTGGGCGGCGAAAAAAGTGGGGCGGCCGGTGAAATGGACCGGCGAGCGCGGCGAAACGTTTCTGACCGACGATCACGGCCGCGATTGCGTAATGAATGTTGAACTCGCTCTCGACAAGGACGGCACATTTCTGGCGCTGCGAACCCGCAACGTCAATAATTTTGGCGCCTACCTGTCGTTCTACGGACCGTTCCCGTCGTTCGGCAATCTCGGCAGCATCGCCGGAGTATATCGGACTCCGGCGATTTGTGCGGAAGTCCACGGCGTATTCAGCAACACCCCGCCGATCGGTCCGTACCGCGGCGCCGGCCGCCCCGAAGCGGCCCTGGCCATCGAGCAGATCATCGACCTCGCCGCCCGCGAGATGGGCATCGACCGGATCGAATTGCGCCGGCGCAATATCATCCCGCCCGACGCCCTGCCGTTCCAGACGGGGCTGGTGTTCAACTACGATTGCGGCGAGTTCGAAAGGAATATGGACCGGGCGATGGAGATCGGCGACTACCCGGGGTTCGCGGCCCGGCGGGCCGAATCGGAGGAGGCGGGCAGGCTGCGCGGTATCGGCATCGCCAACGCCATCGAACAATCGGCCGGCCTGTTCGACGAGCTCGCGGAAATCCGTTTCACGCCGAGCGGCGACGTGACCGTCATGATGGGCACGCACTCGCACGGTCAGGGCCACGAGACCGTGTTCAAGCAACTCCTCGCCGACAAATTGGGACTGGAATTCGAGCAGATTCGTTACGTCCAGGGCGACACCGACCTGGTGGCGCACGGCCACGGCACCTTCGGCTCGCGCACCTCGGGGCTGGGCGGCGCCGCGCTCACCCGCGCGGCCGATGTATTGATCGCAAAGGGAACGCTGATCGCGGCCCACCAAATGGAGGCGGCGGCGGCGGACGTGGCCTTCGCCGACGGCGCGTTCGCCATTGCCGGCACCGACCGGTCGATTAGCCTTGGCGAAGTCGCGCGCCTGGCCTTCATGCCGGCGCAGTTGCCACCCGGCGTGGAATCGGGTTTCTGGGCGACCTCGACCTTCGCGCCGTCGGGGCCGACTTTCCCCAACGGCTGCCATGTCTGCGAGGTGGAGATCGATCCGGAGACGGGCGTGGTCGAGGTCACGCGTTACAGCGTGGTCGACGACGTGGGTACGGTGATGAATCCGCTGCTGCTCAAGGGTCAGCTGCACGGCGGCATCGTCCAGGGGCTCGGACAGATATTGTTGGAGAACGTCGTGCTCGACCCCGAGAGCGGCCAGCTCGTGACCGGCTCGTTCATGGATTACTGCATGCCGCGGGCCGGCGACGTGCCCTTCATGGAAATCGAGACCAACGAGATTCCGACCGCGACCAACCCGCTCGGCATCAAGGGCGCGGGCGAGGCCGGCTGCGTCGGCGCCCTGCCGTGCGTGATGAACGCCGTGATCGACGCGCTGGCGCCGCTGGGCATCCGCGAGATCGAAATGCCGGCATCGCCCGAGCGCGTGTGGCGGGCCATCCACGAAGCGCGCGGGAGCGGTTAAGCCAGATAAAAATCTTAAGTGGAAACCTCCGGGCGCACGATCGCCGCGCCCTCGACCATCGCCACGAGCTTGCCGTAAGCCACCTCGCGCGGCAGGTATTTCATGCCGCAATCGGGGGCCACGATGATCCGTTTGGCATCCGTGAACGGCAAGGCGCGCCGGATGCGCTCGGCGACCTGCTCGGGCGTCTCGACGTTCACGTCCTCGAGGTCGATGACGCCGAGGATGATGGTCTTCTCCGGCAGGGTTTCGAGCACCTTGCAATCCAACCCGGACTGCGCGGTTTCGATCGACACCTGGTTGCACGGACAGTCGTGGAACTCGGGCAGGAAGGAATAGCCTTCGGGCCGTTCGTGGATGATCGCGGCGTAGCCGAAACAGATGTGGACCGCGGTCGTGCCTTGCACGCCGTCGAGCGCCCGGTTCAGCGCGGCGAGGCCGAATTCCCGCGCTTTCTCCGGCCGCGCCTGCATGTAGGGCTCGTCGATCTGCACGAAATCGGCGCCGGCGGCGAACAGATCCCTGATTTCCTCGTTCACCGCGGCGGCATAGTCCTGCGCCATCTCCGCCTCGGATTCGTAGAAGTCGTTTTGCGCCTGCTGGCTCATGGTAAAGGGGCCCGGCACGGTCATCTTGACCAGACGGTCGGTGTTGGCCTTGAGGAACTCGAGGTCGCGTACCTCGACCGGGTGCTTGCGCCGGACCTTGCCGTCGACCCGCGGCACCGGGTTGGCGTGGCCCGAGCGGTCGAGCGCCGTGCCGGGCTGGTCGATATTGACGCCTTCGAGCGCCGTCGCGAAGCGGTTGGAATAGCTTTCGCGCCGTATCTCGCCGTCGGTGATGATGTCGAGCCCGGCGCGCTCCTGCTCGCGGATCGCGATCAGGGTCGCGTCGTCCTGCGCTTCCTGGAGATAGGCCTCGTCGATCCGCCACAGCTCCTTCGCGCGGACCCGGGGCGGGAACCGCCCGCGCAAATTTTCCCGGTCCACCAGCCAGTCGGGCTGGGGGTATGAGCCGACCAGACTGGTCGGCAGCATCGTATTGGCGGGTGTGCTCATGGCGAACCCCTCCTCCTATCGATTTCCCGTGTCGCTTCCCCGTGCGCCGGGCATAGCCGGGCCTACCATCCTTCGGGCCGGACGCCTTCCGTGAACAGCTTTTCCGCGAACGGCAGCGGCGCCGCCTCGAGCTCGGTGGCGAAGGTGTCGTTCCAGCGGTTGAAGAATCCGTAGATCGAGATCAGACCGACGATCTCGACGATCTGCTCGTCGTCGAAATGACGCCGCAGCTCGACGAAATCCTCGTCGCTGACCGCGTTCGGCACGGCGCCCGCCGACTGCGCCAGGCGCAGCGCGGCGCGCTCGGCTGCGTCGAACAGCGGACTGGTCTCGTACTCCCAGACCGCTTCCAGCTTGGCGTCGGCGACCTCGCGGCGCTTGGCGATGAGCGCGGTATGGGCGGAGCAATAGCGGCACCCGGCCGAGCGGCTGACCACGTGGGCGACCAGCGCGTGCAGCCCGGGATCGATCTTGTCGGGCCTGATGACCACGGCGACGAACTTTTCGAGCGCCGCCACCATCTCCGGCTTGCGGGCCATTATGCGCATGCTGTTGGGCGGAAAGCCCAGCAGCTTGGCCGCCGCGTGGAAGGCGGACTCGCCGCCCGGCACGTCCGCCAGATCGAGGGGTTCGAGACGGGGCATGCAAAATTCCCTTCGTCAAATCGCGTGTTTGACGGCTCGCTAGCCGTGAATCGTCTTCATCCCCCGTTCGGGATAGCGGTCTCCGGCTGCCATGCTGGGCGGCACCGCCGCCTCGATCGCCGCCAGATCCTCTTCGTTCAACACGACATCGAGCGCGCCGACATTTTGTTCCAGATAGCTGCGGCGCTGGGTGCCGGGGATGGGAACGACGTTCTCGCCCTGAGCCAGGATCCAGGCAATAACCAATTGCGCCGGCGTGCAACCCTTGGCTTCGGCCAGGCGGCGGACTTCGGCGACCAGCGCCCGATTGCGCTCCATGTTATCGGCCTGGAATCGCGGGTGGGCGTGGCGCACGTCGGATTCCGGCAGATCGTCGGGGCTGGCGATCGAGCCCGTGAGAAAGCCGCGGCCCAGGGGGCTGTAAGCCACGAAACCAACGCCGAGCTCGCGGCAGGCGGGCAACACCTCCGGTTCGGGATCGCGCGTCCACAGCGAATATTCCGATTGCAGCGCGGCGATGGGGTGCACCGCGTGCGCCCGCCTCAGCGTCGATGCAGCGGCCTCGCAAATGCCGATGTACCGGACCTTGCCCTCGCGCACCAGCTCCGCCATGGCGCCCACCGTGTCCTCGATAGGCACTTCCGGATCGACCCGATGCTGATAGTAAAGGTCGATGAATTCCGTGCCGAGCCGCCGCAGGCTGTCCTCGCACGCCGATTTGACATACTCGGGCCGGCTGTTGAGGCCCACCGGACGGCCCTGCTCGTTCCAAATCTGGCCGAACTTGCTGGCCAGCACGACCTCGCTTCGCCGCTCGCGGATCACCTTCCCGACGAACACCTCGTTCTCGCTGCCGCCGTAGAAATCGGCGGTATCGAGAAAATTGACGCCAAGATCGAGCGCCCGGTTGACGGTCGCCGTGGCTTCCGCGTCGTCTCGAATGTTGTAGACGCCGGCCATGCCCATGCAGCCGAGCCCGATCGCGGATACCTCGGGCCCATCCGTGCCCAGCTTGCGCGTATTCATCCCGTCCTCCCAACGCTCCCATCCTGCTTGGCGCCCATGGCCGCAAGGCCGCCTTCGACGCCAAGATCAAGATAAAGATGACTATACGATGCGCGTCAACGAAACAATCGCGCGCCGCGGAGCGGGGTGTTGGCGGGGAGGCGTTACTGTACGGCGTATAGGCCGCGCTGTCCGGGGACGGGTTTGAATTTTTCGGTGACACCGATCACGGTTTCCGCGCCGCCGAGGAACAGCAGACCGTCGCTCGGCATGTTCTCGCCGATCATTTCGAGCACCTGCGTCTTGGTCGGCGGATCGAAATAGATCAGCACGTTGCGGCAGAAAACCACGTCGAAGCTGCCCATCGACTTGGGGTCCTTGAGCAAATTGAACGCCCGGTAATTCACCATTCCGCGGATCGCGGAATCGATTTGATATTCGTTGCCATCCTGCTCGAAATATTTCATCAGGAATTGGATCGGCAGGCCGCGCTGGACCTCGAACTGCGAGTAGATGCCGTTTCTGGCGCGTTCCAACACCTCGTTAGAGATATCGGTGCCAATGATTTCACAGCGCCAGCCGTCGAGCCGCGCCTCGGCCTCCTTCAGCAGCATTGCGATGGAATAAGGCTCCTGGCCTGTCGAAGCGGCGGCGCACCAGATGCGGAACGATTTCCTGTCGGCCCGGGATTCGATGAGGTGCGGCATGATATTGTCACGGAAAATATCGAACGGCTTTATGTCCCGGAAGAAAAACGACTCGTTGGTCGTCATCGCTTCCGTGATGTCCTGCACCACCCCGCCCGAGCCGTTGCCGCGCGCGGCAGCGACAAGATCCTCGATACCGTTCATATCCCGCCGCCGCACCAAGGGCATCAGACGATTTTCGACAAGATACGCCTTGTCGTCGGTCAATGTCAGCCCGGACTGCTCCTTGACCAAGTCGCAGATGTAGTTGAAATCTTCGGGGTTCATTCGGCGTACCGGTTACCTTGGCAGGGATTTGACGGCTTGGACCGGTCTTGTCGCCGATCCGCCGCTGAACAATGTCTAGTAGCGAAATGGTCAGACTTGTCGGACGCTTTCCGCCGGCAGTTGGTTCATTTTGTCGAGCAGGTATTCGAGATCGTCCGATTCGAAATCGACGCCCATATCACCGTATTGGGTAAGAATCCGCTCGATCATGCGGCGCGAGTACCGCTCGCGATCGTTTTTGCCCCCGTCGTATTCCATTTCCTTGGCGACATCGATCGCGGCGCGTACCGCTGGAAACTGTGCCCTGGGCAGGCCGGCTTTTTCGTAAGCCGCCTTCAGGCCGTGCGAACCGGTATCGTGGATCAACTGACGGGCGTTGATTACGGGCACGCCGACCATTTCGGCCATCGCGGCCTCGAAGAAATTGATATCACCCATGCATAAGGCGCGCAGGACGAGCGACGACGTCAATCTTCCATGTTTACGCAGTTGCTTGATCAATCGCTCGAGTTCGTGCCCATCGGAATCGGCCGAAAGGGTGACGATCGCGCGTTCACGCGTTTGCATGATCAGGTCGGCCGTCATGTCTTCCGACAATTCATGGCGCTTGGCGAGTTCGCTCCGCAAGTTGTCCGAAACCATGGTCAACAGGCGTTCCGACACCGTGACCGGCAGCTTCGGGCGGCGTACCAGGGCGGCCTGCATGGACGCCTTGTCGCCGTATTCGGTAACCACCTTCTGCAGGGCCCCTTCCGAGATATCGGCCCCCTCGTTGGAGACCAGGGCGGTAACCGCTTCTTCGTTCTTGCTTTCGACCAGAACGTCGGACAGCGCTTCGGAAACCGCCGGGCGGGTGGCGATGGCGACCTGCTTCTGCGGATCCTGGCCGCGCACGATCTCGATCAGATCCTCGTCCGACAATACTTCGGAGAATTGCAAGACGGGCAGCGCCACGGAATTGATGTCCTTGGCCAGGCTGAGCGCCACGTCCCTCGGGACCGACGGGCTATCCTTGAGTGTCTGGGAGAGCGCCTCGCGCACCCGTACCTCGGCGTCCTTGGCCATGACGCGGAAGATTTCTTCCGCCAGCTTGCGCTCGCCGTCGGTCAGTACGCCATCACCGAAATCGGTGCCGATTTTCGTGGCCATTTCGGCCCGCGTGGCACCCGAAGGATTGGCTAAAAGCTTGCTGACATCCTCTTTGGTAAGCGTTTTACGTGCCATGTGTAGAGACCCAAATTTTTTGTTGGCATGGCGGCGGCGCCGCCAAACCCATTGACCGACCGTTCACGAAATACGTTAACCGCAGACCCCTAACAGACGCTGAAAATTAACCGAAAATTTTCATTAAGGCTTCGTTAACCCGCGCAGGACGCGCGATACTGGCGGCGCGCTCGATCCCGCCGCGATTAGCTGTTAATACCTATGCCGGGTTCGCGGTCGCCGCGCCTGGGCGATGACAAGGGAGGGTACTTGGCTCAAGCAACATCGGACGTGGTGGTCGTCGGCGCCGGCAACGCGGCTCTCTGCGCGGCCCTGGCCGCCCGCGAGCAGGGTGCCACGGTTACGGTGCTTGAACGCGCGCCCGAGGATGAACGGGCGGGCAACACCCGTTTCACCGCTGGCGGCATGCGATTCGCATATGACGGCACCGAGGACCTGCGGGCGCTGATGCCCGACTTGTCGGACGCCGAAGTCGAGAATACCGACTTCGGCGCCTACCCGGAGGACCAATTTTTCGACGACATGGGGCGGGTGACCGATTACCGGACCGATCCGGACCTCGTCGAGATACTGATCCGGCGCAGCAAGCCGACGCTGATGTGGATGCGCGATAATGGCGTGCGCTTCGTCCCGATGTACGGCCGCCAAGCCTACAAGGTCGATGGCGGGTTCAAGTTTTGGGGCGGACTGACCGTCGAAACCTGGGGCGGCGGGCCCGGTTTGGTGGACGCGCTGTACGGGGCGGCGGAAAAGGCCGGCATCGAGATATTATACCGGGCGCGGGCAACCGACCTGCTGGCCGACGATACCGGCGTTTACGGGGTGCGCCTGCGCCACGAGGGCAAAACCACCGAAATAAAATCCACGTCGGTGGTTCTTGCCGCCGGCGGGTTCGAGGCCAATCCCGAGTGGCGCACCCGTTACCTCGGCCCCGGCTGGGATCTGGCCAAGGTGCGGGGTACCCGCTTCAACACCGGCGACGGCATCCGCATGGCGCTCGATATCGGCGCCGCTTCCTGCGGCAACTGGTCGGGCTGCCACGCCGTCGCCTGGGACCGGAACGCGCCCGAATTCGGCGATCTCGCGGTCGGCGACGCCTTCCAGAAGCACAGCTATCCCCTGGGCATCGTGCTGAACGCCAGGGGCGAGCGATTCCTGGACGAAGGCGCGGATTTCCGCAACTACACCTATGCCAAATACGGCCGCATCGTGCTCGAGCAGCCGGGCCAGTTTGCCTGGCAAATTTTCGACGGAAAAACCGTCCCGATGCTGCGCGACGAGTATCGCATCCGGCAGGTGACCAAGGTACGCGCCGATACGCTCGAAGAGTTGGTCGCCAAGCTCGACGGCGTCGACGCCGCGCGCGCGCTCGAGACCATCCGGAATTTCAACCAAGCTGTCCGCGCCGACGTGCCTTTCGACCCGAACGTCAAGGATGGCCGCGGTACCGAGGGCCTGGCGGTAGCCAAGTCGAACTGGGCCAATCCGATCGACGAGCCGCCCTTCGAGGCTTACGCCGTGACCTGCGGGATCACCTTTACCTTCGGCGGCCTGCGTATCAACACCGATACCCAGGTCCTGGACACGGATGGCTTGGTGATTCCCGGCCTCTACGCGGCCGGCGAGCTGGTGGGCGGCTTGTTCTATTTCAACTATCCCGGCGGTACCGGGCTGATGTCCGGGGCGGTGTTCGGCCGCATCGCCGGAGACGCCGCAGGACGGCTGAAGCGGCGCGGTGCGACGTGACGAAATGATCGATCATGGCGAGTGAAACCGCGCTGATTACGGGCGCGTCGTCCGGCATAGGGCTGGAGCTGGCGCGGCTTTTTGCCCGCGACAAATCCGATCTGGTCCTGGTCGCCCGGCGCGGCGACCGGCTCGAGGCGCTGGCCGCCGAACTCGCCGAGCGTCACGGGGTAAAGATCATGGTGATGCCCAAGGATTTGGCCGATGACAAGGCGCCGCGGCAAATCTACGACCGCCTTCTGGGCGAGGGACGCGGCGTCGACGTGGTGGTAAACAATGCCGGGTTCGGGGCGCGTGGCGCCGTCGCGGAGATCGAGCCCGGACGCCAGCTCGACATGCTGCGGGTCAACGTCACCGCCCTGACCCACCTCTGCCGCCTGTTCCTGCCGCAAATGATCGAACGGCGCCGCGGCGGCATCCTCAACGTGGCCTCGACCGCCGCCTTCCAGCCCGGTCCTTTCATGGGCGTTTATTACGCCAGCAAGGCCTACGTGCTGTCCTTCACGGAGGCGCTGGCCGAGGAAACGCGCGGTACCGGCGTCACGGTTTCTTGCCTGGCGCCAGGGCCCACCAGATCGGAATTCCAGGCCGTCGCCAAATTGGAGGACGCGCTGATCTTCAAGCTGGGTACGCAAAGTTCCGAAGCGGTGGCGCGCGCCGGATACGATGGCTTTCGGCGGGGAAAGACGATCGTCGTGCCGGGCATTCGAAACAAGATCAGCGCCGCTTCGGTGCGCTTCACGCCGCGGCCGCTGATGCGCCGGATCGTCCGGCGGCTGCAGGCATAGCGCCTTCCCTACCCTACCCGTGCCCCCAATCATCCGGGCGTTCGCTGTTGCCCGGCGACAGGCCCAGCGCGTCGCCCTTGGTGCTGACGCCGAGGCCCAAAACGGTGCGGTTGGCGTAGGCGAAGTAGCTCACGACCTGGTTGATTTCGAGAATCTCGCCGTCGTCGAGCCCGGCCTGGCGCAGCGCCGCCACCTCGCGCTCCGCGATCTCGGCGGGCGCCAGGGTGAGCGCCCTGGCGTAGCGCAACATCGCCAACTCGCGGCCGTCGAAAGTCCGCGCCGGATCGTCGGCGTCGAGGGCGGCGCGGATGGCGGCCGCGCGGTCCTCGTCGCCCAGGAGCCGGGCGAGACCGGCGCAATGATGTTCGACGCAATAGGCGCAGCCGTTCAACAGGCTCACATAGACGCCGAGCGTCTCCAACGTGGCCCTGGGAATCGCGTTGCCGTGATGGTGCAGCACCGCCTTGTAGAGCGCCATGTGCCCTTCGAGCGTATGCGGGCGCAGGCCGTGGACGCGGAGAATGTTGTCGATTTCGCCGTTGGGGCCGCGGATACGATCGTACACCTGTTTGAGCCGCCCCGTGGCCTCGCCGTATGAGACGGTTTCGATCCAGCTCATGTCTCGTGCCCCTTCGGTTGCGGACCAACAGATACGGAGTTCGCCGCCGCCCGGCCGGCGTGGCGCATGATCCGACTATAGCACGCGGATTTCCCGTTGCCCTGGCGGCCCGCCCGCGCGCATCCTGACTCGCCCACGGACATACGGGAGGAGTCCATGATTTCGAACAACGGTCCGGCCTTGGGATTCATCGGTTTGGGGGTGATGGGCGAGCCCATGTGCCGCAACCTCGCCGCCAAGGCGGGACGGCCCGTCCTCGCTTTCGACCTCAGATCAGAGCCCGGCGAACGACTGGCGACGGATGGCGTCGCCGCCGCTTCGTCTATCGCTTCCATTGCCGCCGCCGAGACGATCTTTCTCTCCCTGCCCGGGCGCGACGAAGTACGCGCCGTCGTTCTTGGCGAAGACGGGCTGCTCGCCAACGGACGGCCGGGCCAGATTGTCGTCGATCTCGGCACCACGCCGGTGGGGCTGGCCCGCGAAATCGCCGCCGCCGGCGCCGCGGCGGGTATCGCCTTCGCCGACGCGCCGGTCGCCCGTACCCGGGCGGCGGCGGAGTCCGGCACGCTCTCGATCATGGTCGGCGCCGACGAAGCCACGTTCGCGCGCATCGCCCCGCTGCTCGCCTGCATGGCGGCGGAAGTCACCCATTGCGGCCCGGTGGGTGCCGGCCAGACCGTCAAGCTGATGAACAACATGGTGCTGTTCCAGACCGTGGTGG
>CBDVDY010000071.1:0-12271 GCA_965372875.1 uncultured Alphaproteobacteria bacterium
ACCGCACCAGGATCGAAAGCTCGGCCGCGTCGTCCCAGGTGTAGCCGCCGTCGCGCTTGATCAGTTCCGGGAAATGCCCGGGCACGATGACGTCGGCCATGGCGAGAATCCGCTCGATCGTCGCCGTCCCCGTCTCGACCGTGTCGAAGGCCATGTCGCAGCGCCTTCCGACCGCCTCCTTGGCGTATTTGATGGCGTCGCCCGCCACCACCACGCAGCCCCGATCGGTGCCCTCGAGCACCAGCGCGTAGGAACCCGGCGTGTGCCCGGGCGCCGGGATGTAGCGAAAGCCCTCGCCCAGCCGTCCCTCGCCCTTCAGGAATTCGACGTCGTGCTTTTGCAATTGCTCGTGGATCAGCCAGGGGATGAACTTGTCGTCCTCGTGCGGCGACTTGGCGTACTCCCACTCGCGCTCGCTGACATAGACGCGGGCGTCCGGAAACAAATCGATGTTGTTGCAATGGTCGAAATGCAGGTGCGAGAGGAACACCGCCCGCACGTCCTTGGGCGCCAGCCCGTGTTTCGCCAGCCCCTCCAGCAGCGACGGCCGGTTGCAGTAATGTCCGGTATCGAACAGCACCGGCCCGTCGGGCGAGAACACCAGCGTCACGTTGGCGAGCGCGAAATAGCCGCCGCGGAATGCGAGATTGTTGCCGCGCACGATGATGTCGTAGGAGAGCGCCATAATCAGCCTCCCAGCACATAGGGCGCGCCGCAATCCGCCACGATGGCTTGCAGCTCGCCGACCAGCATGGCGGGCAGCGGAACGCCGCTCTTGCGGCGCTCTTCCGCCGCCCGGTACTCCGGGTCGCCGGCCACCATCACCGGCCGCGCCGGGTCCACCGGGCGGTTGGCCCGCAGCGCCTCGATCATGTCGTCCATGTCGTCGGCGTAGTCGCCGGCATCGCGAAACGCGCCCGGGTCCATGGCCAGCATGAAATGGCCCACGTTGGGGTGCACCGCGTCGGGCCGGCGCGCCGCCTTGGTGCCGGCGAAGATCGCACCGGACAGCATGGTCGACAGGATCTCGACCATCGCCGCCAGCCCGTAACCCTTGTGCGAGCCCAGCTCGCGCGTGCCGCCCAGGGGCGACAGCATGTAATGCTCGAGCGCCACGTCGGGCTCGGTGGTCGGTCTTCCGTCGCCGTCGCTGGCCCAGCCTTCGGGGATCGGCCGGCCGTGGCGCTGGGCGATCTTGATCTTGCCGACGGCGACGGTGCTGGTCGCCATGTCGAGCGAGAATGGCCGGTTGCGGCCGGCTGGTGCTGCGAAGGCGATGGGGTTGGTGCCGAACATGGCCTGGGCGCTGAAGGTCGGCACGGTGATCTCGTGGTGGGCCGAGGTGGTGGCGATGCCGATCAGCCCCGCCTCGGCGGCCAGCATGGCGTAGGCGCCGGCGGCGCCGAAATGCGCCGAATTGCGCACCGCCACCGCGCCCAGACCAACGGACTTCGCCTTTTCCATGGCCAGGCGCATGGCGGCGTGGGCCGCAGGATGGCCGAGCCCGGCATCGCCGTCGAGCAGAGCGATGGTCGGCCCGTCGCGCACCGTGGCGATCTCGGGCGTCATGTTGAGCCGGTACTCGCCGCGCCATTGGCGGTACAGGGGCAGCATGCCGACGCCGTGCGAATCGATGCCGTGGATGTCGGCGTAGAGCATCATCTCGACCGTGGTCTCGATGTGCGCCTCGCCCATGCCCCAGGCGCGGAAGATTTCCACCAGCTGCCGGCGCAGGGCATCGATTGTGACGGTGAGCGCGGCGGCGCCCGTCTCCGTCCCCGGGCCCGTCCCGGTGTCCGGCGCCTTGGTCTTGGTCGTCGCCACCGCCTCCCCCTTCTCGATTCCGACGCCGCGCGCGGCCCTGCTCGGCGCTTGGGCGCTTGTCCGAGCCAGTTTAAATCAATGGCGGGCGTGCCGATAGGGCGCGGCGCGTGGATGGGCGGCGCGCGGAACTTGGGAGGGCGGATGAACCTAGAAAAAGATCAGGTTTTGATGTCGAGCAGGGCGTCGAACATCTCGTTCTCGGTCTCGAGGATGCGGATCGCCGCCCTGTAGTCGTGGAGCGCGAGCCGCTGGTTGACGATCTCGGCGGCCAGATCCACGTCGGGATAGGCGGCAAGACCCGTCGGGCTGTCGGCATCGGCAAAGATCAGCGCCGATCGATTTACGTTGCTGAGCGCCACCCGCACGCCGCCGCCCTGCAACGGGATTTGCTCCACGCTCTTCGGCTGGTAGACGCCCTCGGGCGTCTCGCCCTCGATTTCGACCGGGCGGCTGGTGCGCGCATTGACCACGTTGTCCGCCGACACGGCGATGCGCTTGGCCGCGGCCTGTAATCCCGAAAGGGCTATGGAGGCGATGCTGCTCATGCTGGCCACGATACCGGACCGCGCGGGGTTTGTCAAGAATTATTCTTATATATCAATGGGTTAACTACAATTTGTCACAAATTTTAGGGATTTATCCAACCCCGGCGGAAGCCGGGCGGCAGTGGGCTATTCCGCGGCGCTCCGGGCCGATCCACCGCTTTCCATCGGGCCGGTGAGCAGGTCCATGTTGGCCAGAATATCCAGCCCCATGATCGCGCCATGGACGGCTTCGGCTGTCGGCCGGTCCCAGGCCCGCGCCGTGAGCTCATAATATTTCTCGGTCAGCTCGCCGGCGGTATAGGGATCCTCGGCGTCGCCCTTGTTGGTTTCGGTGCCGGCGTCGAGGGTCGAGCCGTCGGTAAAGGCGATGGTCACCCGGGCGGGCCGGAAGCGCGGCATCATGGCGGTCAGTTTCGGGTCCTCGCTGACCTCGACCCTGGCCGCGAGCGCCTTGATCTTCCGGTCGCGGATCTGGTCCCAGGTGAAGCTCATCATGCCGCTCGACTGGTTGATGATGGTGGTGGCCACCGCGAACGGCACCGAAAACTTGCCGGCCAGCACGTTCATCGGGTCCCGGTCCGAGAGCTCGGCGGCGAGCGAATAGGTCACCACGTCGATTTTTTCGATGTCTTCCGCCTTGAGCCCGCCGGGGCGCTTGCCGGCAATCACGGCCAGCGCGTCGAGCGTGCCGTGGTTGTAGCGGCAGCAGGAATGGCGCTTGAAATAGTTGCGGGCGATCTCCCAACGGGAGCCGAGCTCGCGCGTCATCTCCGCCGGCTCGAAGCTCTCCGACGACACCTGGCCCCAGATGCTGGCGAGCCCGTCGCGTTCGCCGGTAAAGCCGGCGGCGATCATGTCGTGGGTCAACAGCCCCATCTGGCCGCTGATTCCGGCATAGACGTTGCGCACCGTACCGCCCTGCAGCATGTTCTGACGGCTGGTGGCCAGGCCGAGGGTGGAGGCGACGTTGATCGTGCTCTTCATGGTCTCGGCGTCGGCCCCGGCCAGCACCGCCACGGCGATCGCGGCGGACACCGTGCCCCAGGTGCCGTGCGGATGCATCGAGGGTCGGATTTTGGCGGCGATGCCGATGCGCGAGCCGATCTCGTAGCCGAGCACGACGGCGTTGATCAGTTCCGCGCCGGAATGGCCGTGCGCCTCGGCATAGGCCAGCGCCGACGGCAGCGCGTGGATCGACGGGTGGCCGCGGCTGAACTGGTTGCCCTCGTCCATCTCCAGGAAGGTGCCGGCGGTGCCGTTGAGGAAGGCGGCTGTCCGAGGCTCGGCGCGGCGGCCGGCGCCGATGATCGTGGCGGGGCCCGTGGACGCTTCAGCCTGGCTGGCCGTCAGCGCCTGGACTTCCGGCTCCTGCGCGCCGGCGGCGATGGCGGCGATTGTGTCGGCGATCACCAGCTTCGCGTGCGCGACCACCGCCTCCGGCAGGTCGGCAAATCGGGTCGCGGCCAGGAATTCGGACAATTCGTCGAGATAGTGCGCCATCGATTTCTCCCAAGGGGTCCACGCCCTGTGCGCCCGGCCCTATTTCCGGGTCTCGGACAGATACCATTCGGCGATTTCGCCGGCCGTCGCCGGCCACACTTTGTCGAAGCCGGCGAGGCGCTCGAACGCCTCGTCAAGATAGCGGATTCGGTGGGCCATGCCCAGCAGCCAGGGGTGCAGGCCGAGGCCGAAGAGGCGGCCCGATTCGGCGCCCTCCTCGTGCAGCGTCTGCATCCCCTCGAACACCAGCTGGGGATAGCGCCGCATGGCCACCCGGCGGTGCCAGAGAAGCTGCACGTCGTCCCATTCGGCCGGGTTGGGGATGGAGACGAACGGCCTGCCCACGCTCATCTTGTAGGGCTGGTCGTCGTTCGGCCAGTCCATCACGTACGTCAGCCCCGCCTCGGCCAGAAGCGCCGGCGTGCGCGCCGATTCGCCCGCATCCTGGCCCAGCCATCCGGCCGGGCGCGTGCCCGTCGCGCGCTCGACCGCGGCGATGGAATCGGCGATGAAGGCGCGCTCCTCCGCCTCGCTCATGCGGCTCGAGATCAGGCGGTTGGCGTAACTGCCGTGGGCGGCGAACTCCCAGCCGCGCCTGCGGCACTCCTCGACCAGATAGGGGTAACGTTCGAGGGCGGCCGAGCCCGCCGCCACCGTGACCTTGACGCGGTGGCGGTCGAGCACCTCGAAGAGCCGGAAGATGCCGACGCGGTTGCCGTATTCGCGCTGCGAGAACGTGCGGTAGTCGGGCGTGAAGCTGCCGAATTCGCCGTGGAATCGGGCGTCGCCGACGGCGTCCTCGGGCGGCAGCATTTCCCAGTGTTCGAGATGCAGCAGCACCCAGAAGGCGACCCGCGCGCCATCCGGCCAGACCAGCCTTTGGCGCGACGGCAGGGCCGAAAAAGCATAGTGCGGGTGGTCCATGCCGGGGCCGCGCCGCTCGCGCTCGGGAGGGTTCATCTCAGGCCTCGGCGCCGAGATGCTCGCGGTAGCCGGCGAGCGCTTCTTCCCGGTACCAGCCAGCGATCTCGGCCCCGGTCGCCGCCCACACGCCGTCGTGCGAGAGGATGTACTCCAGCGCCCGCTGGAGATGTTTGATGCGGTGCGGCCGGCCCATCATGTAGGGGTGCAGCGCCAGCGACATGACCCGCCCGTGCTCCGCCCCCTCGCGGTAGATTGTGTCGAAGTGGTCCATGACCATTTGCGCGAACTCCTCGCCCTCCTCGTAGCGCGTGTAGGCGAAGGCGTCGTTGAGGTCCATCGTGTAGGGCACGGATACGAGCTGCCCGTTCCTGACCCGTATCGGCGTCGGCTGGTCGTCGTGATACAGGTCGCAGTAATAGGAGAAGCCGGCCTCGGCCACCAAATCCGGCGTGTTCAGGGTGCAGGAGACGGCCGGCGAGAACCAGCCCGCGAGCTGCTTGCCGGTCAGCCGCCGGTAGGTATCGACGCATTCGGCGATGATCGCGCGCTCGCGGTCCTCGGGCAGGTCCCAGAAATAGCGCGTGTTGTAGATGCCGTGGCACATCACGTCCCAATTCCGGCCTTCGATGGCCTCCATGATCTCGGGGTAATGCTCGTAGACCGAGATCGAGAGCGAGACGGTGCAGACGAGGCCCAGCCGGTCCATCACCTCGAACAGGCGCCACAGCCCGACGCGGTTGCCGTAATCCTTGCCGCCGTAGCCGAGCACGTCGGGGTGCGGCATGCGCGGCCAGGGGTCGCGGGCGCCGGTCTCGCGCGGCAGATATTCGTAGTGCTCGACGTTGGGGATCACCCAGAGCGCCACGCGGGCGCCGCCCGGCCAGCTAAGCCTGGGCCGCGCCACGATCGGCGAATAGCTGAAACGTTCCGGCTCCATCGCTCGGCCTTTCCGCTGATGACGCCGCCATTAAAGCGGAAAGCCCGGCGCGCCGGAAGGCGGCGTTAAGGCGCCTGGATGCGACGGCTGACGCGGTAGCGGTCGCCGCCGCGCGAGATGGATATCTCGACGTCCCACTGGCCGCCCAGGGGCAGCTCGACCTTGGCGCCATAATTGCCGGGCGCGCGTGGCGGCAGGGCGATCTCGAATTCCCGTCCGGCTTGCGTCGAGTGGACGAACCTGGCGCGCGCCTCGGCGCCGGCAATCCAGCTCCCCTCGGCGCTGCTGGCCCAAACGTCGACCTTGCCCGAGCGCGGCCCGGCCGGCGCGAACGCCACGTACACAAGCCAATCCGGATTCTGCGGACGGACGGCCTCGTCCGGGGGCGGGCCGGGCCCGCTCCAGGAGTCGACCGCGCGAAACAGCGATGGTGCGTTTGCCGCGATGACCGCCGCAAGAATCGCCGCCAGCATCCAAAAAACTCGGCGGCCCGGCGACTGCCGCCGGTACCAACTGATCATCGCGTCGGGCTCCCGCGACACATTATCTGGCGGACCCGCTTCCCGCGTCGTACCCGGCGGGAATTTCGGACCTGCGGAGCGGAGACTAGACGTTCGCCGACCCATGTCAATGTGACCGCCGGGTCGGGCGGATGGGAGGAAGCCGGCGCGCCGATCCCGGATATTTTCACTTTGCCGGTCATATATGATTAACCTATTGTTATTATTAAGTTATTTGTCGCTTGACGCGTGGCGGAGACGCGCCATAATTTGGCCCAGATTTTGACCGACTAATACCGTCGCCGCGCCGGGGCGGTAATCCGACAAATCCAGCGGGACCGACGATGGACCGGGAACGGATGATCGAAATAAATGCGTTGAGCAAACGCTTCGGCGCGATCGTGGCGGTCGACGACATATCGCTCTCGGTCTCGCGCGGCGAAGTCCTTGGCTTCCTTGGCCCGAATGGCGCCGGCAAGTCGACGACGATGCGGATGCTCGCGGGGTATCTGGCACCCGACGCGGGGGGCGCCAGGATCTGCGGGTTCGACGTCGTCAAGCAGCCGATCGAATGCAAGTCGCGCGTCGGCTATTTGCCCGAGGGCGCGCCGCTCTACGGCGACATGAACGCGCGCGGCTTCCTCGCTTTCATTGCCGAGGCGCGCGGCTACCGGGGAGACGAGCGCGACGAGAGGGTCGAGCGCGTGGCCCGGATGACCCAATTGGCCTCGGTCATGGACCGTACGATCGATGCCTTGTCCAAGGGATTCAAACGCCGCGTCGGGCTCGCCCAGTCGTTGTTGCACGACCCCGACGTGCTGATCCTGGACGAGCCCACGGACGGGCTGGACCCCAATCAAAAGCACGAGGTGCGGGCGCTGATTCGCGAGATGGCGCCGGAAAAGGCGATCGTCCTCTCGACCCATCTGCTCGAAGAGGTGACCGCGGTCTGCTCGCGCGCCGTCATTATCGCCGACGGGCGGCTGGTGGCGGACGGCACGCCGGAGGAGCTGCAGGCGCGCTCGCGCTACCATAACGCGGTCACGCTCAAGATCAGGACCAAGGCGGTCAAGCGCACGGCGAACGAACTCGCGAAACTGGCCGGCGTCGAGACGGTCGAGACGGACGCGAGCGATGACGAGGCACCCGACTTTACAATATTCCCCGAGGGCAGCCGGCCGATCATCGACGCGGTCAGCGCGCTGACCCGGGACAAGGGCTGGGAGGTCCAGGAAATCGGCGTCGAGCGCGGGCGGCTCGATGACGTATTCCGCTCCCTGACGCTGCCCGGATGAGGCGCGGAGGCTGGCATGCGTAACATCTGGGTGATCATGCGGCGGGAACTCACCGGCTATTTCGCGACGCCGGTGGCGTATGTTTTCCTGGTCATATTCCTGGCGCTTTCCGGCTCGCTCACATTCTATGTCGGCAGTTTCTTCGAGCGCGGCCAGGCCGATCTGCAATCCTTTTTCACCTACCAGCCATGGCTGTACCTGGTCCTGATTCCGGCGATTTCGATGCGGCTTTGGGCCGAGGAACGCAAGACCGGGACGGCCGAACTGCTGCTGACGCTGCCGATTTCGATAAGCGAGGCGGTCCTCGGCAAGTTCCTGGCCGCCTGGAGCTTCACCGCGCTGGCGCTGGTTTTTACCTTCCCGATCTGGATCACCGTCAACCTGCTGGGCAGCCCCGATAACGGCGTCATTTTCGCGGGCTATCTGGGCAGCCTCTTGATGGCGGGGGCGTACCTCGCGATCGGCGCCTGCTTCTCGGCGCTCTCCAAGAACCAGGTCGTGGCGTTCGTGGTGTCGGCCGCGGTGTGTTTCCTGTTTACCCTGTCCGGCACGCCGCTGGTGCTGAACTTCTTCGCCGGATGGCTGCCCCAGGTGGCGGTGGAAATCGTCGCCGGCTTCAGCTTCCTCACCCATTACGCCGCGATGACCAGGGGCGTGATCGATTTGCGCGACATCGTGTTTTTCGCTTCGCTGATCGGCGTGTTCCTGTACGTGAACACGATTCTGGTCGATCTGAACAAGGCCGAGTAGACGCGCCATGAATATGGGCAACAGCCATCGCCGCACCCGCCTCGCGATCGCCGGAATCGCCGTCGCGGCGATATTTTTCGTCGCCCTGAACACGTTTTCGAATGGCGCCCTGCGGGGCCTGAGCGCCGATTTCACCGAGGGCGGGTTGTTCACGTTGTCGGAGGGCACGGCGACGATGCTGGCCGACATCGACGAGCCCATCACCCTGCGCCTGTTCTACTCGCCGCTACTGGGTGAAGCGGTCCCCTCCTACAGCGCCTATGCCTCGCGCGTCCGCGAGCTTCTGGAGCGCTACAGCAGCATGGCGAATGGCCACATCCGGCTGGAAGTCTACGCGCCCGAGCCATTTTCCGACGATGAAGATCAGGCGGTGAGCTTCGGCATGAACGGCATCACCGTGAACGCCGAGGGCGACACCGTTTATCTCGGCCTCGCCGGATCGAACAGCACCGACGACGAGAAAGTCATCCCGTTCCTGCACATCGACCGCGAACGGTTCCTCGAATACGATCTGACCCGCATGGTCGCGGACCTCGCCAACCCCGACAAAAAAGTCGTCGGCCTGATCAGCACCTTGCCGCTTGTCGGCGCGCCGGGCAATCCGATGATGGGGCCGCGCGGCGGCGGCCAGCCGCCCTGGGCGCTGATACCGGAAATCCGCCAGCAATTCGAGTTGCGATCGCTGGTGCCGAACGCCGCGCAGATCGACGGCGACGTCGACGTATTGATGATCGTCCATCCCAAGGGACTGAGCGAGGCGGCGCTTTACGCCATCGATCAGTATGTGCTGGGCGGCGGCAAGGCGGTCATCTTCGTCGACCCGCACGCCGAGGCCGATCCGCCGACCTCGCCGATGCTGGCGATGCCGGGCGAAACCTCGTCGAATCTCACCAAGCTGCTCGACGCCTGGGGCGTGAGCGTGTCGCCGGACAAGGTGGTGGGCGACAAGGATTCGGCGATCCGCGTCAGCGTTCCGGCGCGTTCCGGCGGCGGAACCGAAATCGCCGACTATTTGGTGTGGATGTCGTTCGGCGAATCCAACATCGATGACGGCGATATCGTTACCGCCGATTTGTCGCGCA
Source organism: uncultured Alphaproteobacteria bacterium (assembly GCA_965372875.1). Lineage (GTDB taxonomy): Bacteria > Pseudomonadota > Alphaproteobacteria > CBDVDY01 > CBDVDY01 > CBDVDY01. The sequence continues at coordinate 9,358 of CBDVDY010000071.1, forward strand.
TGATATTCGCCTCCGCCGGGACAATCCGCCGAAAATCCGACGCGACCGTCGAAGTGACGCCCTTGGTGTTCTCCAGCCGTCAGGCCATGGAAATCGATACCGATCGAATTCGCTTCGTGCCGGACCCAATTGGCCTGTGGGCCGATTTCAAGTCCGCCGACGAGATATTCGTGATCGCGGCGCGGCTCCGGGGCACGGTCCCGTCGGCCTTTCCGGACGGCCCACCCAGCGCCAAGGAGGATGAGGCCAAGGCCGAAAAGCCCGCCGGCGACGCCTCGCCGGGCAAGGCCCATCTCGCCGAATCGGTCGAGCCGATCAACCTCATCCTGGTGGCCGACACCGACCTGCTGCGCGATCAGTTCTGGGTTCAAATCCGCGATTTCTTCGGCCAGCAGGTGGCGGTCCGGTCGTCCGGCAACGCCGACTTCGTGATCAACGCGATCGAAAATCTGAGCGGCGGCAACGCGCTCATCGGCCTCAGAAGCCGCGGCGATTCGGCGCGTCCGTTCGATCTCGTGCGCGGCCTCCAGCAGGACGCGGAGGCGCGGTTCCGAAAACGCGAGCAGGAGCTGGAAGGCAAGCTCAACGAGACCGAAAAGAAACTCGCGGAACTGCAGACCGGCAAGGCGCAGGACGGCGATTTCATCCTCAGCAAGGAGCAGGAGCAGGCGATCGAGGACTTCCGCGCCGAGATGGTGGCGATCCGCAGGGACCTGCGCAACGTCCAGCTTGCGCTCCGGCGCGATATCGACCGGCTCGACGCGTGGCTCAAATTCGTCAATATCGGCCTGATACCGTTGCTTATCGCGGCGGCGGCGATCGTGCTCGGCGTGCTGCGGCGCCGGCGGCGCCGGCAGGCCGTTGCGGCGGGTTGAGCAGGGCCGGGCAAAAGTAGTGGAGAGACGGTAAGCATGCGGCAACGGACCCTCGCCATTTTCGCCATCGTCACGCTGGTCATCGCGGTGGCCGCGATCGTCGTGCAGAGCGGCCGCGTCGGCCCGACGGTTCGCCAGGTCGGCGGCCCGCTCTTCCCCGATCTGGCGGCGCGCATCAACGACGCGCGATCCATCACCATTACCGCCAAGGGAGAAAGTTTTTCGATCGCGCGCGAGGGCGGCGTTTGGACGATCGCCGAGCACGGCGGCTACCCGGCACACCTGGAAACGGTGAAGAAAGCGCTTATCGGCCTGGCCGGCGCCAAGTCGTTCGAGGCCAAGACCAGCAAACCGGCCTCCCATGCGCGGCTCGAAGTGGAGGACCCGGCGGACGGCAAGGCGGCCTCCGTGCGGATCACGGTCGAGGACGGCGCCGGCGCCGCGCTGGCCTCCCTCATCGTCGGCAAGCAACGGATCGCCAAGGGCGGGCTTGGCGCCGCCATGACCTACGTTCGAAAGGCCGGCGAGGCGCAGTCCTGGCTCGCCGAGGGCGATTTGGCGTTCGCCGGCGCGGCTGTCGACTGGATGGACAAGACGCTCGTCGACATCTCCGGCGAACGCGTGGATCGCGTCATCTTCATCCGGCCGGACGGCGGGCGGGTTGTCATCGAGCGCGAGGAAGAAGGCGAAAAGAAATTAAAAATCAAAGATTTACCAAGCGGCGCCAGGCCCAAGTCCGATTTCGAGCTCAACGCCCGGGCCTCGGCCCTGTTCAGCCTGGAACTCGAGGACGTGCGCCGCGCCGCCGATATCCCGTTCCTGAAGCAAGGCGCCGGCGCCGCCCAATACCACATGCGCGACGGCCTGACGGTGCGGCTGACGTTGGCCCGGTTCGAGGACCGAACCTGGTTGGCGATCGAGGCGTCGGTCGATGAAAGCATTGTCAACGGGCCGCGGCCGGCGGCGTCCACATCGGGGGCAGCGGGCGGACAAGCGGGCGACGGGGATCCGGTCGACAAGCTGGCGTCGCCGGACGAGGTGCGCGAGGAGGCCGCCGCGATCAACGCCCGCACGCGCGGTTGGGCCTATGTCGTGGCCGGCCGCAAGCTCGACCAATTCGAGACCAAGCTGGCCGATCTTCTGGAGCCGGAAGACAAAAAAGAGGACGGCGCGGACGCCGACAAGTAGCCCGGACGCCGACAGGTAGCCCGGAAAACCACGCGGGGAGACCGCCAGCCATGAGCGAGCCCGTTCTTTTCGAGCAAGACGGCGCCGTTGTCACCGTCACGCTGAACCGGCCGGAAACCAGAAACACGATCACCGAACCGGACATGGTCGAGGCGCTGATCGACGCTTGCCGGCGCGTCAACCGCGACAAATCGGTGCGCGTCATGATCCTCACCGGTGCCGGCACGGCCTTTTGCTCGGGCGGCAACGTCAAGCACATGAGCGAAAGATCGGGCATGTTCGCGGGCGACGCCGGCGAGATTCGAGAAGCCTACCGCGATGGAATCCAGCTTCTGCCGGTGGCGCTCCATGGCGTCGAGGCGCCGACCATTGCCGCAATCAACGGTCCGGCGTACGGCGCGGGCTGCGACCTGACCACCATGTGCGATATCCGCATCGCCAGCGAGGCCGCGACCTTCGCCGAGAATTTCGTGAAGGTCGGGCTGGTCGCGGGCGACGGCGGGGCCTGGCTGCTGCCGCGCGCGGTGGGCCTGTCGCGCGCCTCGGAGATGGCGTTCACCGGCGACCCCGTCGACGCCGCGACGGCGCTCGAATGGGGGCTGGTCTCCAAGGTGGTGCCGGGCGAGCGGTTGATGGACGAGGCCCGGGCGCTTGCCGCGCGCATCGCCGCCAACCCGCCGGGCGCGCTCAGGATGACCAAACGGCTGATCCGCGAGAGCCAGCGCGTCGACTTGCCGACGCTTCTCGAGATGGCCAGCGCCATGCAATCCATCGCCCACCATTCCGACGACCATGCGGAGGCCCTCGCCGCCATGGCCGAGAAACGTCCGCCGAATTTCACCGGACGCTAG
>CBDVDY010000072.1:0-12260 GCA_965372875.1 uncultured Alphaproteobacteria bacterium
CGGCGCTCGGCACCCCCTGTATCGGCGCATCCCGCCGGGTTACACTTCCCGGCCGGGGAGAGGGAAGGGGAGAAAGCGATGAGTCGCCAGGCGCCCGAGAAGAGCGAACTGGAGCCGATCGAGACCGCGAGCCGCGACGAAATCGAGGCGCTGCAGCTCGAGCGGCTCGAATGGACGGTGCGCCACGCCTACGACAACGTCGATACCTACCGCAAGAAGTTCGACGCAAACGGCGTCCACCCCGACGATTTGAAAGAGCTCGCCGACATCGCCAAGTTCCCCTTCACCACCAAGGAGGATCTGCGCCAGGCCTATCCCTTCGGCATGTTCGCGGTGCCGCGCCAGGAGGTGGTGCGCATCCACGCCTCGTCGGGCACCACGGGCAAGCCCACGGTGGTCGGCTATACTTCCGGGGACATCGATATCTGGGCCGATCTGATGGCGCGCTCGATCCGCGCGGCCGGCGGGCGCCAGGGCGATGTGCTGCACGTCGCCTACGGCTACGGCCTGTTCACCGGCGGGCTCGGCGCCCATTACGGGGCCGAGCGGCTGGGCTGCACGGTGGTGCCGCTGTCGGGCGGCATGACCGAGCGCCAGGTCCAGTTGATCGCGGATTTCGAGCCGGCGATCATCATGGTCACGCCGTCCTACATGCTGGCCATCGCCGACGAATTCGAGCGCCAGGGCCTGGACGCGCGCCGATCCTCGCTCAAGATCGGCATCCACGGGGCCGAGCCGTGGACCGATTCCATGCGCCGGGAGATCGAGGCGCGCTTCGCCATCGACGCGTTGGACATCTATGGCCTGTCCGAAATCATCGGCCCCGGCGTGGCCATGGAATGCGTCGAGAGCAAGGACGGCCCGACCATCTGGGAGGACCATTTCCTGCCCGAAATCGTCGATCCCGATTCGGGCGCAACCCTGGCCGACGGCGACATGGGCGAGATGGTGTTCACCACGCTGAGCAAACAGGCGCTGCCGATGATCCGCTACCGCACCCGCGATCTGACGCGGCTGCTGCCGCCGACGGCGCGGTCCTTCCGGCGTTTCGAGCGCGTCACCGGGCGGTCGGACGACATGCTGATCATCCGCGGCGTGAATCTATTTCCGACGCAGATCGAGGAGCTGATCCTGGCCGTGCCGGCGCTGTCGCCGCATTACCTTCTGGAGCTGCGGCGCGAAGGCCCGCTCGACGCGCTCACCGTGCTGGTCGAGGCCCGGCCCGAGACGGCGGCGGCGGGCGCCAGCGCCATGGACGAGGCCAGCGAGGCGCTGGCCCGCGAGATCAAGTCGCGCATCGGCATTTCCGCCAAAATCGACGTGCTGCCGGTGGGCGGCATCGAGCGTTCCCTCGGCAAGGCCAAGCGGATCAACGACCTCAGGCCGAAGGGTTAGGGGAGGGACCCCCTCATCCTCGCGCCGCGTAAAACCGGTCTGTACGGGCGGGTTTCAAACCCGCCCCTACCTGCTCCTGTCCCCGACCCCTCACCCTCCCGCCTCGAAAAACCGGTATGTAGGGGTGGGTTTCAAACCCACCCGTACACGAACCCAGATACGCGGCGCCTCACCCCTTCGCCAGCTTCATCAGTCTGACCTCCGGGTTCGCGAGATCGGCCGGATCGACCCGGTTGCGGCTGGCCATCAGGCGCTGGGCGGCGCGCATGTCGCGGCCCTGGTTGATGGCGTTGACCGCCGCCACGCGGTGGTCTTTAAGATAAAACACCATGAAGGCACCGCTTTCCGGCGCGCCGCGCCAGACCAGCTCGTCCCAATCCTCGGGCTGGCCGGCCATTTGCAGATTGACGTCGTACTGGTCGGACCAGACCCACAAGGAATCCTCGAAGGGCTTGGCCTCGCCCACCATGTTGCGGGCCACGGCGACCGCCTGGTCCTGGGCGTTCTGGTAGGATTCGAGCCGCACCCGGCGGCCGAGGAAGGCGTTCGGCTGGCTGGCCACGTCGCCGGCGGCATAGACGTCGGGCTCGGAGGTTTGGCCGAATTCGTCGACCACGATGCCGTTCCCGACCGCCAGACCCGCCGCTTCGGCGAGCTCCACGTTGGGCACGATGCCGATGCCGATCACCACCAGGCCGGCCGGAATTTCCTCGCCGCCCGCCAGGCGCACGCGCTCGGCCCCGCCGTCGCCCTCGATCGCCTCGACGCCCACGCCGAGCCGCAGATCGACCCCGCGGGCGCGGTGCAGCTCGGCGAACCAGGTGCCGATCTCGGGCGCCACCGCGCGCGCCATCAGGCGGTCGGCGGCCTCCAGCACGGTCACTTTGCAGCCGCGCGCGCGGGCGCTGGAGGCGACCTCGAGGCCGATGAAGCCGCCGCCGATGATCGCCACGTCGGCGCCCCCGGCGAGCGCCGCGCGGATCGCCCTGCTGTCGGCAATATCGCGCAGATAGTGCACGCCGGCCAGATCGGCGCCCGGGATCGGCAGTTCGCGCACCCGCGCGCCGGTGGTCAGCAGCAATTTGTCGTAGGAAAGCGCCTCGCCGCCCTCGATGGTCACCGTGTGGCCAGGCGGGTCGATGGCGGAGGCCGGCGCGCCGAGCCGCAGCTCGATGTCGTGCTCGCGGTAATAGTCGTCGCCGTGCAGGCGGGCCTTTTCCAGCCCCTTGTCGCCGATCAGCAATTCCTTGGACAGCGGCGGCCGCTCGTAGGGCGGATCGGCTTCCGCGCCGAGCAGCACGACGCGCCCCTGGAATCCCGCCTGGCGCATGGCCTGGGCGCCGCGGCCGCCGGCCTGGCCGGCGCCGACGATGATGATGGTCTCATTGCCGCTCATGTTCTTTCGCGCCCGGCGCCTGTTTCGAGTGGCGGCATCCAAATATCCTCCGCCCGCGCCAAGCCAGTCCCGCCGCCCGCGAGCTCGGCCAGGGCAGCGGCAAGGCTGCCGCTATCGGGAATCGCCGCCAGATGCGCCGCGCAGCGCGCGCAGTCCGAACTGCCGAAGCCGGCCATCGGCGGGCGGGCGCCGGGCAGCGCCAGAATGTCCCGCATGAGCGCGCATTCGTCGCCGCCGATGACCGGCAGAACGGCGCATTCGCTGGCCGCCTCGGTCAGCTGGTCTATGTGCCAATAACGGCGCTTGCCGCGGCGCAGATGGCGCGCCGCCCGCGCCCGGATACCGCCCGGCCCGCGGGCGCTGCCGGCATAAAGATATATGCCCGTCTCCAATATTCCGGCCGGTTGGCCACCGATGGCGACGGCGAGCGGCCGGACGAGCCGCAGCGCCAGAACATAGGCGCCGGCCGCGGCCGGCGGCGGCGACAACTCGGCTGGTCCCTCGATTCGTACCTCCAACATCGTCCTTATAACGTCCACACCTCTATTTGCTCGTCGCGTCCACGCACGGATTGTGGTCCGCCGCCACCGAGGCCCGACAGCAATGCTCCGTCGTCGGCGGCGCTATCGTCACGGACGGCTTTTGCCAGATCATCGCTCATCGCCATGCGAACGCCCAGGCTTCGTGTCAGCTCTTCCAGCCGGCTGGCCACGTTGACGGTGTCGCCGAGTACGGCGTACTCCAACCGGCGGGCCGAGCCGATGTCGCCGAGGACCACGCTGCCATAGTGCAACCCGATCGAGATATCGATCGGTTCGGCGCCGGCTTCCCTACGTTCGCGGTTCCATCGATCGATGTCCGCCAACATGGCGAGGCCGCAGCGCAACGCATTGCCGGCGTCGTTCGCTCCCGGGTCGGGCGTGCCGAAGGTCGCCATCAGGCCATCGCCTAAAAACTTATCCAGGGTGCCGTGATGATCGAATACCGCGCTCTCCATGCGGCCATGGAATTCGCGCAATAACGCCACCACTTCGTCCGGAGTTCGCCGCTCGGCCACGCGGGTGAAACCGACGATGTCGACGAACATGACCGCGACCACTTGTGAGCGCACGGCCCCCAGGGGCTGATCCCGCTCGGCCATCTGGTCGACGATATTGGGTGGGAAATGACGGGCAAGATTGGCCCGCTCCCGCGCCACGTCGGCCTGGCGAACGATGAGTTGATTGGTGCGTCGGGTGTTCAGCGCGAGGATTCCGGCGACGATCAGGAACACCACGATTTCCTGCACCCGGGCCGGAACGTTCGGATCGTTGGGGTCGACCAGATCCAGGATCGTTTCATAGCCCGCGTAGGCGATCGCCACTTTTTGCGACAGCTCCGGAATTTCGCTGCCGAATAGAACCACCAGGGCCAGGGCGGATAGCCACAGTATGGCGGTCCAGGTGCCGAAGGCGAAAATTGTCCGCCAGGAATAGGCCATGGTGGCGCCGGCCAGCAACACATAGAAATAGCTGAATTCTCCCAGCTCGTACTGAAAAGCCGTGGGCCAGGTACCGTCCCGGAACGGATTGGGGACCACCATGATGAATGTCATCAGCGCCAAATCGCAGAAGATCAGGAACAGCTCCCGCCTGGACTGCACAACCTTGCCGGCCCTCAATTGCGCCCAGCCGATCAGCGCGAAACCGACCAGCAGGATTTCGTAGTAGAGTATGTCCCAAGCGAAATTGAGGGTGGGGAGAAACAGGGCAATGATTACCAGGGCGGCCCAACGGGCGCGCACGGCGAGCAGGAGACCTTCTCGTTTGTTCGCGCTCAATGCCTCGCGCACATACTGATTGGCGCGGGTAAATTCCTCCTCGCGCAGGCCGCCACCTCGAAAGGATAGATTTTCTGGTAAGCGGTTTATCATTGAGCTTTCAGCCATGGCTGCACCCTCATTGGCGGAGGTTACGTGTTCGGAAACGAGGCTTTGTCAGGGTGCTGACATAGCTTGGCGTCGCGGTCAACGAATCCGGCCGCGGCGGTCGGCTTCGCCCCGGCGGCCCGATCAATGGATCGTTCCGAGCAGCCGATGGTCCTCTATCGCTCGCCACGCTATAGTCGCGCCAAAACCGGAGGGTTCCGATGATTGAACTGCCGCGCCGCGCGCCCGACCCGATTCCGGCGATCCATCCGCTGCCCGAATACCTCGCCGAGGGTGATCTGAAGACGCGGTACCAGGATATGAAGGCGGTATTCCAGGTGCCGTGGATGGGCGTGGTGACCATGGCCTACGCCCACTACCGGACATTTTACGACGCCTTGTGGGACGGGCTCCGGCCGCTCTGCGCGAGCGCGCCGTTCGTCGAAGCGTTCACCTCGTTGCGGAAATTTACCGAGGATTCCGTGGCCGAACTGGCGCCGCCGCCGATCGCGGCGCGGCTCGCCGGGGCCGGCTACGCGCCGCGCGAGATCGACGACATCCGCGCCATGGTGGAAATCTTTTCGCACGGCAACTTTCCCTATGTATTGGTCGCCGCGATCACGCGGCTGCTGTTGGAAGGCGGCGAGACGGGCGCTTCGACCGACGCCCCCGAATTCGCCGGCCGGCACGCGCCCGAACTGGATGTGCCGTTTCTGCTGATGGAAGCGCACCACGCCGACCCCTCGACCCGGGCCGTCTACGAGGACGTCAAGGCGACGCTCGAGCTGCCCTTCGTCAACACCGATTACCGCGCCCTGGCCCGCTGGCCCAGCTACTTCGCCATGGCCTGGGGCGATTTGAAGAAACTGGCCGGCACGCCGGCGCACGAAGCCCTGGCGCAAGCGGTGCACGATCGCGCGGTCGAGGCGGCGCGCACCCTGCCCAACCCGGGCGGCTTGAAAGCGGCGGCGCTGCAAGCGGCGGCGGCAAACGATGCCTCGCTCGACGAGGTGCTGGAAATGTGCCGGCTGTTCCAGTGGTTGCTGCCCGGATTGGTGACCAATGTCGCGTTTTTCCGCCACCAGCTGCTCGATGGGTGACTATTCTTTCGGAGGTAACCTTCGTTAATTTTTCATTAACCATGCAACTAATACGATTTGAGCATGGATGCTTTGCGCATCCGGAAGGAGCAAACGATGGCTCGGTATGCGATTGGCGGTCCGTGCAGCCCGTACCTGACGAAGCCGCTCCGGCCGTTGCACGCCGCCTGTCTCGAGATGGCGCGCGAGCACGGATTGGCGGCTCCCCCGTGCGGCACCTGCGGGCTCGCCGACCTGTGTGGTCCGGCGCCGCGCTGGGCGCGGCTGCCCGCGCCGCGGACACGGCGGCTCGGCCGGCCGGCGCGGGCCCACCCGCGGCCCGCATCGAGACACTAATTTCGGCGACGGATTCGGACGCCTTCGGACTCCCAAATTCGCGGCGGATCATGTACGACTCGCCGGTTGAATACCAAGGATCGTGACCGGCGGGCGGGTGCGTCACGACGCCAATAAAAAAAGCGGGAAGGGATGACCATGCCGAAAATGACGCTCGATCAAGCCAACACGATTTGCCGGGCAGCACTCGAAAAGGCGCGCGAAATCGACGGCAAGCCGCTGGCGGTGGCGGTGCTCGACGATGGCGGGCATTTGAAGGCTTTTCAGCGCCAGGACAACACCAGCATCCTGCGGTTCGAGATCGCCTACGGCAAAGCCTATGGGTCGCTGGGCATGGGCGTGGCCTCGCGCGCGCTGGCCGGCGTCGCGGCCGAGCGGCCGGCCTTTATACAGGCGCTGATCGCGGCCTCCGGCGGGCGCGTCATCCCGGTACCGGGCGGCGTGTTGGTTCGCGATTCCGGCGGCACTATCCTGGGCGCCGTGGGCATATCGGGCGATACCTCGGATCTGGACGAGGAGTGCGCGGTCGCCGGCATCGCCGCCGCCGGCCTGACCGCCGACGCCGGCAATTAGGCGCCGTCGGCGCGGGCGCGGTGCCGGCCGAGAAACGCCAGCGCCGCCCGGTCGAAATCCTGGGGTTTTTCTAGGTTGCACAAGTGGCCGGCGCGGGCGATCAGGGTGAACTCGGCGCCGGGCACGCGCGCGGCCATTTCCCGCATGATCGCCGGCGTGGTCAGCGTGTCGTGCTCGCCGACCATGAAATGGGTCGGCACGCGGATTTCCTCCAGCTTGCCGATGGTATCCTGGCGCACCGTCGCGGCGAGGGACTTGAGATAGGATTCCTTGCGTAAGAGCTCGATCGATTCGGTCAGATGCGCGCGCATCTCGTCCGACGCGTCCGGCCCGGCCAGCCGCGCCACCAGGCCGGGTGCGATGTCGCGCGGCTCCTTGCCGGCCTCGAGCGGCTCGCGGCGCGCGCGGACGTAGTCTTCGCGCTGCGCCGGGGAGAGGTGCGAAAACCCCGGATGGGTGTCGACCAGGGTCAGGGTGGCGACGCGGTCCGGGCGCGCGAAATAGAAATGCTGGGCGATGCGCCCGCCCATCGACAGTCCCACGAGATGCGCCCGGCCGGCGCCGAAATGATCGAGAAGACGCGCCAGGTCGTCGCTGAAATCGGCGAAATCCAGTTCGCCCTCGTAGTCGTCGCTGCCGCCATAGCCACGGGCGTCCCAGGCGGCGGCGCGGTATTCGCCGGCGAACGCGGCAAGCTGTCCGTGCCAGTTGCGCCGGTTGCCGCCGATGCCGTGCAGGAATACCACCAGCGGCCCGGCGCCGGCGACGTCGACGGCGAGCCTGGGGGCCGGCGGGATTATCTCTGTGGTCCAAATGTTCACCGAATGGGCAACCCGGGATCGCACCGCCTGGAAAGGGAGAGCCCATGATGGCGCAAGGCGCGGACCGTGTAAATTGTTCGGCCGCGGTTTACCGGTTACTCGGCCGCCTGCAGTTCGACGACGCGCTTTTCCGGCAGGCGCAGGGTCGCGGTAGTGCCGACGCCGGGCGTGCTGGACAGCTCGATGTCGCCATCGTGCAGCCGCGCCAGAGATTTGGCCAGCGGCAGGCCCAGGCCGGTGCCTTCGTGGGTGCGGGCAAGGGTTCCGTCGGCCTGCCGAAAAGGCATCATCACGGTCTCGATGTCTTCCGGCGCGATACCAATGCCCGTGTCGGCCACCCGCAACTCGAAGCCGTTGTCGTCCGCAAGACCGGATTCGACCGTAACCTTTCCGCCCAGCGGCGTGAATTTGACGGCGTTCGACAGCAGGTTCACGAGGATCTGCTTCAAGAGCCGCGGATCGGCGATCAAGAGCGGCCCGGCCGCGACTTTGTTCATCAGGGTCAATCCGCCTTCATCCGCCCGTTCGCGGACCAGCGTCAGGGCCGCCTCGACCAAGCGGTCGACCTCGACCGCTTCCTCGTGCAACTCGACCTTGCCGGCCTCGATCTTCGAGACGTCGAGGATATCGTTGATGATCTCCAGGAGGTGCGCGCCGCTGTTCCGGATATCGGCGGCGTACTGTTTGTATGCGGGGATGGCGTGGGGACCGAACATCTCTCGTTCCAGGACTTCGGAAAATCCGATGATGGCGGTCAGGGGGGTGCGTAACTCGTGGCTCATATTGGCCAGGAACTCGGTCTTGGTGCGGCTGGCGATCTCGGCCAGTTCCTTGGCCGATTTGAGTTCGGCTTCCCGTTGTTTGAGCTCGCTGATGTCGACGAGGGTGGACTGGATCGCGGCGCGGCCATCCCACTCGACCCGCCGGGAATGATTCTGCAGCCAGATGCGCGTGCCGTCCTTGCGGACGCCATGCATCTGGTATTGGCTGGGCAGGGACTCGCCGCGCAAACGGGCGTCGGCCATTGCCTTGATCCGCTCCCGTTCGAACGGCGCCAGCAACGCGCCGGCATCGCCCAGCGCGATGAGGTCCTCGACGCAGTCGTAGCCAAATATTTTCGCGGTGGCGTGGTTGGCGAACAGCAGTTTCCAGTCTTCGCTAAGGATCACGATGCCCTGGATGGAACCGTCGATCAGGTCCCGGAACCGTTTGTCGCTGCGCCGCAAGGCGTCCTCCGACTCGCGCCGCTCGACGAAAATCCGGTCGACGAAGAAAACCGCCAGAAACACGATGGCGCTGAGAACGAGATTGCGGAAGTCGGGCAGCCCGTTGACGAGAGGCATGCTCCAGTCGATCGAGCCGGCGAACAGGCGGGAGCTCTGACCGGCCACGATCAGGGTGGCCAGACCGGTCAGGAAGGCGAGCCGCCAATCGCGCCAACGCCAGGGCAGATAAAGCGCAACGCTGAGCGCCAGCAGGCTGACGCCGGCCGAGATCAACGAGACGATACTGATCGTTTGCGGCATGGCCGAAATCTCGCCCTGTAGGAGCGCCCTTTTCCCCGCCAAACTTCGCGCCGATGCTCGCCGATGCTCCCTGGCGGGGGGAGGAGGTGTAATTCGCGCTGGCGCCGGAACGACGCGACAACGCTGAATGCTAGGTACGAAGGTTGAATAAATTGTTACAAATCAACGTTCTCCGGGAAAATTGCGCACCCGGGTAGTGCATTTTAGGCGGCTCGATCGGTTGGCGCTGGGAGCTCGGGCGCGAGTCAATCACCGGGCCCGCGGATCGCCCCAAATCTTCAGCAGGATCGAGTGGTAGAGGACCGACAGCATCAGGATCGGGATGAAAACGACGCCGATCTTGATGGTCCAGGCGCTGAACAGTGAGTTCTTACTGGAGATGAGCAGAGAGGATTTGCATCTGTAGCGGGAGTTATAGGTACCCCGGCAATTCCCCACCTCGCGCCTCAGCTGCATCGCGCGGACGTTCTGCATGGGATCGGGCCGCAGGAATTCGTGGTATCCGGCGCCCACGAGCCACATCGTACCGAATACGATTGCCAACCACTTGGCCGCGGCGATCCGCCGAGGCTGGCTGGCTCGGATCCGCCCGGCCGGCAGGCGCGCGGAGCGGGCGCGGTCGCCTCGGGCGGCCGCCCTTTTGGCCCTTTGCTCGAATATGTCGTCTTCTTCTTCCTCTGGCTCTTCGGCCGCCGGCGCGACGTGCATGGCGCGCGCGTGTTCTATGATCGTGCGGGTGTCGATCTCGGCCTCGGTTTCGGACGCCTCTTTCGGTCCGAAGGCGAGAATCTCGAGCCGCTCGACGATCTGCTCCGGTTTTTCGACGGTCAAAAGGTAGTCGCTGGCGCCGCTTTGAAGCGCACTGTGCAGCGTGCCGGGATCGTCCGGCGGCGCCAGCAGAATGATGGGCACGTCGTCGCCGATGACGGCTCTGGTCCGCTGGCACATATCGACCGCGTCGAGCTGTGGCGCCGTCATGTCCAGTACCAACAGATCCGGTACTTCGGTCGCCAGAATACCCAGCGCGCCGTCGCCATCGCGGGAGGTGGTCACCGAATGGCCGCGACCTCGCAACAGGTCGGAGAACTTCCGGCCATTCTCGACGACGATGATGGATTGCGATGACATTACCCTGGCGTTCCTCCCACTTCCCTCGATTGCATTCATTGCAGTTGGCGCTGGACCAATATTGCGGCTTCATTCAGCGCGCCCGCCAGCAGCGCCGGCGCCTCGTCGCGCTCGAGGATGGACGCGGCCACGGCCTGGCCATGCAGGCGAAGAATTTCCAGGTCGCGGCCCGTTGGCTCCTGGTTATCCAGGATGGTCTCCATCACGCCAACCATCGAGTCGCCGATACGCGACAGTTGCACGAGTTTCTTCGAGTCGATCTGCCTTTTGGCCATGGAAGCGAGGACCGCGATTTGGCGCAGCTTGCGGCGGGAAATGGGACGGTCCGGATAGCGATCCGCCAGGTCCTCGAGCTTCAGCGTTTCGCCGCTGAGCAGCGCGGCGACGCGATAGACCCGGTGCGTATGAACCGTATGCAGCGCGCGCTCGATGGCGCCGTCGGCGGCGCTGGCGGACTCGTCGTTGATGGCCTTGTGGCGCAACGTGTTCGGCACTTCGATGGCGGGCAGTTCGTCGGCTTCCGGACGGTTGGAGTCGCGCCGCTCCGGCCCCAGGTAAGACATGGTGGCCACGAATTTCTTGCGGTTCGTCACCAAATTGCCGATCCGGTCGATCAGAATCTGCGCCGAGAGCGGCGCCGCGATAAGGTCGTCGGTGCCGGAATCGAGCGTTGGCTGGGCGACTCCCACGGACGGGTTCCAGGTATGCGCCATGATCACGAGGAAGGGATTGGTCCCGAGACGCGCGCCGCGGATTTTGCGCACGGCGTCCAAGCTTCTGTCTCGATCGCCGTCGACGCTCATAATGACGAGGTCGATTTCGCGTTGCTGCGTATCCAGTATCTTGTCGACTTCCTCCACGTGCTTGCACGGGGTGACATTGCGGATCCCCACGGACCACAGGGCGCTGACGATCAACTGGCGGACGGAGTGATTTTGGTCCACCAGCAGCGTCTGCACCGTGTCGTAACCTATTTTGTCCATTGTATGCCCAACCCATGGCAACCAAATCAGACCTGAGCGCTCGCGGTTCGCGGAATTTATCCTCGGCGGGCCCCATTGCAGGCGGGGCGGCGTCACGGCGGGGCGCCCGCCAAATCCACTGAAACCGCGCTGAATTAGACCATATCCGGGGTTAACGGACGTTTAAGCGAGACCCCCCCGGAAGCCGGCGGATTCCGGGGGGATTTCGAGATGATCCAGAGGCGATCCAGGGCGATCCAGGGGCGATCCAGGTACGGGGCCGCGCCTTGGCCTCGACCGGCGGCGCTTTTCCGGCCCCGCTCCCAATCCGGCTCTGTCGGAACGGGCGAATCTGGCGCAAAAGGCTAGCGGTGGACAGGCCCGTCGAATTTTCCTATAAGCGCTCAGCCGATTTTCGAGGTGCGCCCAGGTAGCTCAGTTGGTAGAGCACTGCACTGAAAATGCAGGTGTCGGTGGTTCAATTCCGCCCCTGGGCACCATTTTACGCCGACCAGCCCTCCGCGGGAGGGCTGTTTGCCGCGCGGCCATGCCGCGAAGGCGATGATGGCCGAATGGCGCCGGCCTCTCCTTCGGTGCCGGTTTCACGTGGCGCGAGAGACCACACTGCGCCGATAGGGCCGGCTAACGGTCCCGCGGGCATTTGGCCCACTCCGGCAAAATCCGGCGAATTCCGACGGGTATCCCACCGCGCGCCGCCAATTCGTCGCGAAATGCATTGCAATCGCTAATAGATAGTGATAACTATCTGAATAGGTTATAATAGATAGCTATAGATATCCATTAGCGCGGAGATTCTTGGTGGAGCGCGAATCGTGAAGATTTCAGAGCTTAGCGAGCGATCCGGCCTGTCGATCGCAACCGTCAAATATTACATTCGCGAGCGACTTTTGCCGCCCGGCGCGCGCCTCGCCCGCAACCAGTCGGCCTATTCCGAGAGGCATCTCGAGCGGCTCGGGATCGTCCGCGCGCTGCGCCAGGATGCCGGGCTGAGCGTACGCGAGATCGGCCGCATCATCGGCGCCACCGAGGCGGGCCGAGCCGATGCGGGAGGCGTCGGCCCGGATTCGGCGGATCGCCATGAGGTGGATCGCCATGA
>CBDVDY010000073.1:0-12259 GCA_965372875.1 uncultured Alphaproteobacteria bacterium
TCGACCAGCGCCGCGGTGACCCGCCAGGCGGATATCGTGACCTTCCCGGCCAAACTCTTCACCTGCGCGAAATGGTCGCGTGAGCCCAGCCTGCCCGGCGCCGATACCATCAGCGCCACGTTCCGGCAGGAATTCGATTTGACGGTCTGAACCGGCAGCGCGGGATAAACAGATGGCAATCACACAAGACGTTCAACGCCCCGACGTTGGCGATCTGGTCGAGTTGTTCGAGCTCGACGCCACCAATCTGGGGAGCCAGGTCTTCCGCTTCTGTTCGACGACGCTTTCGGGAACCAGCGTGGTCTGGCGGGGCGACACCTACACGCCCGTGCCGATCGAGGCGGACGGGTTCGAACGCAACGCGCGCGGCACCCTGCCGCGGCCGAAAATCCGGGTGTTCGACGCCACCGGTCTGTTGAGCGCGGCGATCATCCAATTCGGCGATCTCCTGGGCGCCAAGCTCACCCGCTACCGCACCCTCGGCATCTACCTCGACGGCCAGCCGCAGGCCGACCCCGACGCCATGCTGGCGCCCGACGTATTCGTGGTCGAGCGCAAGGTGTCGCTGAAGAAGGGTTTCGTCGAATGGGAATTGTCGGCGGCCATGGACCAGGAGGGCAGGCGATTGCCGGCCCGGGTCGTGCTGCGCGACCTGTGCACCCATATCTTCCGGATCTACGACGCGCAGGCGATGAATTTCGACTATACCCGCGCCACC
The DNA here is from genome assembly GCA_965372875.1 of uncultured Alphaproteobacteria bacterium. Taxonomy (GTDB): domain Bacteria; phylum Pseudomonadota; class Alphaproteobacteria; order CBDVDY01; family CBDVDY01; genus CBDVDY01. Next base: position 719 of record CBDVDY010000073.1, read on the forward strand.
TGCCCGTGGACCGGGCGCGGCGAGGCGGAACGGCCCAACGACCCGGACGGTGCGTATTTCGATTCGACGGGAGTCGAAATCTCCGACCCCTCGGCCGATGTTTGCAACAAGCAGCTGCGCACCGGCTGCAAGGTGCGCTTCCTCAACGACCCGTTGCCGTTTCGCGGGTTCCCCGGCGTCGCCAAGGTGCGCTGATGTTCGATCCCGCCACATTGGCCGCGATGCGGGCGCATGCCGAGGCCGAATACCCGAGCGAGTCATGCGGTTTCGTGGTCGATGGGGCGTACCTGCCGCGCCGGAACACGGCCGAACGCCCGGAGCTCGACTTCCGCATCGCCCCGCAGGCCTATGTCGCGGCGCAGCGGCGGGGCGACGTTCAGGCCATCATCCATTCGCATCCCGAGGGGCCGCCCCATCCGTCGGAATCGGACATGGCGGCGCAGATCGAGACCGCGCTCCCCTGGGGCATCGTCTTCGTCCACGAAGGGCGCGCCAAGGAGATCTTCTGGTGGGGCGACGGCGCGCCCAAGGAGCCGCTTATAGGGCGGGTGTTCCGGCACGGCATCACCGACTGCTACGCCCTGGTGCGCGACTATTACGCCACCGAACTCGACGCCCGACTGCCCGATTTACCGCGCCAGGCCGAATGGTGGAATCGCGGCGATAACCTGCTCGAGGAACATTACGAGGAATTCGGATTCCGCCGGCTCGGCGGCTCGCGGGAGTTGCAGCCGCGCGACGCAATTCTGGCGCAATTCGGCGGCGGCGTGGTCAATCATTGCGGCGTCTATATCGGCCAGGGGTTGATCCTGCATCACCTTGCCAACCGGCTTTCGCGGCGCGATCCCGTGGAGCCGTGGAGGCGCTACATCACCCACTATCTGAGATATGACCCATGAGGCGGATACATTTGCACGGCCGGCTGGCGGACGAGTTCGCGCCGAATTTCGATTTGGATGTCGGCTCGATCGCGGAAACCGTCCGCGCGCTGGAAGCCAATTTTCCCGGCCGCTTCTACCGGGCGATTCGGCGGGGCGCCTACCATATCGTGCGCGGCGAGAGCCCGGAACACGGCGAGTCGCTGGACGATACCATGCTCGATTTTCGCTACCGCGACGGCGATTTCCACATCGTCCCCGCTGTTGCAGGATCGGGCGGCAATGCCAAGGGAATCATAACCATCGTTCTAGGCGTGGCTTTGATCGCCACCGGAATCGGCAGCGCCGTGGTCGCGGCCGCGCAGATAACTTCGATCGCAGGTGCCGCGACGGTGGCGGAAGTGGCTGCTTCCGCGGCCTTTGCCGGGTTATCAGTTGGCCAAGTCGGGTTGCTTGGAGCGACTTTGGTCGCTACCGGCGTCGCGAGTTTGCTGACGCCCACGCCATCCCCGCCCAAGCTGCGCAGTTTCGATGCCGAGACCAAGCCGAGCTTCTTCTTCAACGGCCCGATCAACGTCGGCGTCCAGGGCGGGCCGGTGGCGGTCGTCTACGGCCGGATGAAAGTCGGCTCCACCGTCATCAGCAGCAGCTTGAGCGCCGAGCAGATTTAAACATGATCCGCAATACAAGTTACGAGGCCGATCAATGAAAAAAGTCCACCTCTACGGCCGGTTGGCGGAGGAATTCGGATCCAGTTTCGATCTCGATGTCCGTAGCATCGCCGAGGCGGCGCGGGCGCTCGAGGCGAACTTTCCCGGGCGGTTCTTCAAGGCCCTTCGCGCGGGCGCCTATCATTTGGTGTATGGGCCGGATTTGGAGAGCGGCGAATCTCTCGACGAATCGATGCTCGATTTCCGCTTTGGCCACGGCAATTTTCATGTCGTGCCGGCCGTCGCGGGCGCGGGTGGTGGCGATAGCAAGGCCATCGCTACGACCGTGATCGGTGTCGTAATTATCGGCGCGGCCATTGTTGCTTCAGGTGGCACATTGGCCGCGCCGATCGCGACATCCGGGCTACTGGGCGGCGTGACATTTGGGGAAGTCGCCATGTTCGGCGTGTCTCTGGCGCTATCGGGGGTATCGGCGCTTCTGACCCCGACACCCCATGTCCCCGATCTCGCCGTCACCCAGCAGGACAAGAACAGCTTTTTCTTCAACGGGCCGGTCAACGTGATCCAGCAGGGCGGTCCCGTGCGCGTGGTCTATGGCCGCATGCGGGTCGGATCGACGGTGATTTCCAGCGGCCTCAACGTGGAACAAATCTGATGGGTAAACGTATGAGAATTGCAGCCGACGATCAGGCAATTTCGCGGACGAATCCGGCGCGCGGGGAGGACATTGTTCCGCGGTCCGGCAAGAAATCCGTAGCCGCTGGTTCGCGGCGCGAGTCGAAAGCGGCTAAAACCGCCCGATCGGCGAACAAGGCGCAGGAGATCACCGGCCGGAGTGGCGGCGGTGGCAAGGGCGGCGGCGGCGGCGGCGCAAGGACGCCCATCGAGCAGCCCGACAGTTTGCAGTCGCGGTCCACGGCCAAGATCATCGAACTTCTGTGCGAAGGCGAGATCGTCGGCCTGGTGAATGGCGCGCAATCCATCTTCTTCGGCGATACCCCGCTCAAGGCCGAGGACGGCACCGACAATTTCAAGGGCGTTCAGTGGCAACACGTTGTCGGCCTGCCGGACCAGGAGCCGCTGGAAGGCTTCCCGATGGCGGAGCGGGAGGAAGCCGTGGGCCGGGAGGTGCTCCAGAACGCTCCGGTGATTGAAACCATCACGAGGCCGGATACGGACGCGGTCCGGGTTCACATCCGTATTCCGCAACTGTCGCAGGTGACCGCGGTTGGCGATCTGGTCGGTTCCTCCGTGTCGTTCAAGATCGGCGTCAGGCCGGAAGGCGGCGTCGAGTTCCTGGATCCCGCGGTGAACCGTGAATGGAAATCGTTCAGCGACGAAACCGAGGCCAACGTCACCGGCATCGAGGTCACCGTCCAGGACGTCAGACCGGGCGGCAACCCGTCTGTCACCTACGACGTGGAGGTGGAGTACAAGAAAATGGAGGATCCGGATTGGCTGCCCCTCGGTAAAGAGAGCGGTACGTTCCAGGTCTCCCAACAGGTTCGGCAAGTCGAACAGATTGTGTACGGCGTGGGCGAAGAAATCGTGCAGATATTCGAGACGTTCTTCTATCCGTCCGTGACCATCTCGCGCACCTACACCAAGACCGGCCTTGCACCGGGCATCTATGAGGTCCAGGCAACCGCCGGCTCCATTTCACTCCGCCGCGCCAGCACGCCCGTGCCGATCACCATCACCGGCAAGACCACGAGCGGGTACGAACAGGTCTACCGCGTGGATCTGCCCAAGGGCGGGGACCCGTGGGATATCCAGGTCGAGCGCCTGACCGCCGACAGCGCTTCCGCCAAGCTTCAGAATTCCCTGGTGTGGCAGAGCTACACGGAGATCGTCGACGAAAAGCTCAGCTACCCGGATTCCGCGCTTGTCGGCCTTGCCGTCGACAGCAAACAATTCGGCAACAGCATCCCGGAGCGCGCCTATGACATCAAAGGGCTAAAGGTCGACATTCCCAGCAACTACGACCCGGTGGCGCGGACTTATGACGACCCCTGGGACGGCACGTTCACACGTGCCTGGACCGACAATCCGGCATGGTGTTTGCGGGATTTGTTGATCAATCCCCGGTACGGCCTTGGCCTCGACGACGCCGACGTCGACAAATGGTCGCTCCTGCAGATTTCCAAATATTGTGACGAAATTGTTCCCGATGGTTTCGGCGGTACCGAACCCCGCTTCAGGCTCAACGTTGTCCTGCAGAGCCGGGAAGAGGCCTACGCCGTCATCAACTCGCTGGTGTCGGTGTTCCGGGGCATCGTCTATTGGGCCAGCGGCGCCGTAACGGTCGGCCAAGACTCACCCTCCGATCCCGATCGCCTTGTCACCCCCGCGAACGTCGTGGACGGCGAATTCAGTTATTCGGGTGCCGCCTTGAAGGCGCGCCACAGCGCGGCGTTGATACAATGGCACGATCCGAACGAGGGGCACCGTCCGACGGTGGAAATGACGGAAGACGTCGCGGCCATTCAAAAGTTCGGGTACCGGGCTTCGGAAGTCGTGGCCTTCGGAACGACCAACCGCGGCCAGGCGCACCGGCTCGGAAAATGGTTGCTCGATACCGAACAGACGGCGACCGAGACGGTCACCTATCGGGCCGGCTTCGATCACGCCGACTTGGCGCCGGGCAAGATCATCGCCGTGGCCGACCCCGACCATGCCGGCGTACGCATGGGCGGGCGGGTAAAATCGGCGACAACAACCGATATCGTCATCGATTCTCCGGTAACCATCGAGGCCGGGCAGACCTACTCGGTAAGCGTTATTCTGCCCGACCAGACGGTGGCTTCGGCCGGCCTAACCAATCCGACCGGCGACACCGAAACGCTCGAACTCGACCAAGCTCTGGCGCAGGCGCCGATCGAAAACGCGATCTGGGTCTTGACAGGCAGCAACGTGGAACCCCGGTTGTTCAGGGTTCTCTCCAACGCGGAGGTGGAGCCGAATATTTACGAGATCACCGGGCTGTTGCACGACCCCGGCAAATACGGGCGGATAGAGCAGGATCTGGTACTGGACCCGCCCGTGACGTCAAGGCTCCAAAGCGGTCCGCTCACGGCACCTACGGTACTCACGATAGCGGAGTTCCTATACCTGTCGGGCACCCAAATCGCGTCGGGCGTGAGCATTTCATGGGAACTCTCCACGGATGCCCGCATACGTTTCTACGATGTAGACGTTAAGCGCCCTGGGCGCGAGTGGGAACGGCTCGGACAGACAAGCTTGCCTTCAATCGATTTGCGCGACACCGAAGCCGACGTTTACGGCTTTCGCGTTCAGGCGATCGACGGTGTCGGCCGCACGAGTCCATACCTTTCGCTGGAGGACGTGACCCTGGTCGCGATGCTGGTTCCTCCACCCGATGTGGCGAACGTCGTCAGCGTGGTCCAGGATGGCCGCACTGTCCTGGTTTGGGATGCGGTCGATGATCTGCGGCCGATGGCATTCGAGGTCCGCAAGGGGCTGTCGTTTGGCACGGCCCAGATCCTGGACGAGGTTACCGAGCGCCGATATACGGTGTCGGGCGACGGCACCTATTGGCTGGTGGCGAAAGCCGGCGCGGCGCGCTCGGCGGTTCCGGCCTCGATCGTCGTGGAGGGCGCCACCCTTTTCGGCAATGTCGTCGCCCAGCACGACGAAGCCGCGGAGGGCTGGCTGGGGCAGCTGTCCGGCGGGGCCGTCGTTCAGGGCGGTTTCGTCCGTCTCATCGGCACGGGGGCCATGGCGGACGTGGTCGATATCTTCGCCGAAACCGACATGTACAATTTGGGCGGAATCGATGCCAGCGGCACTTACCAGATTGCCACGGGCAACATCGTTGACCTGGGGGTCACCGAACTCAGCCAGGTGACGATCGATTATCAGCTCCGAGGCGATGCGCCGGGAGCGGACGTTCGCGATGTCGCCGATATTCGCTCGTTGCCGTCGATCCGCGGCGCGTACGGTGAGTTCGTTTCCGCCCTGCCGGAAATCCGAACCGCGGGAAACGACGGCGTGTTTTCGGCCTGGCGATCCTTTACGCCGGGTCAGTACGGGGCGCGAAAGATCGATCTGAAAATCACCTTGATGACGAGCAGCCCGGAAATCACGGCGATCCTCGAGAAATTCGTGTTTTGCGTGGATATGCCGGACCGGGTCGAGCAAAGCACGGCGATTTCGGTGCTCGCCGCCGGCAGCGCCATCACCTACGCCAACCCTTTTCAGATTACGCCGAACCTGCAGGTCACGATCGGCGGCGCGGCCCAGGGTGACGACGCCGTGATAACCGCCCAAACCGCCACCGGCTTCACCGTCCAAGTGTTGGACAACGCAGGTGTGGGCGCCGCGCGGCAAATCAATTACTTCGCCCAAGGTTACTGATTTCGGCGGAAAGCGTCGGCCCGCGCTTGCAGCCGGATCGGTTGCGGGCTGCCGACAGGCAACTTTTCATTGAACCGTAGAGGAAACAACGATGGTCACGCAGCCATTCGCATTCACCGGCACGACCGGCAACGATTTGGTGCTCTTCACCGAAGGCTCCTTGAACACGTTGGCCAACACGTTCAAGGGCGGCAATCCGCCACCGAACATCATTGCCGGCCAGCACTGGATCGACGATACCAACGACCCCACCGAGTGGCTTCTGAAGCTGTACGATGGCGTCGACCATATTACCGTTGCCTCGGTCGATCCCACCGGAAACACCGTCACGCCCTTTTCCGCGGGCTCGAAGCTCGGGACGGTGGCGAACAAGAATTCCGGGACCGCGAATGGCGAGGTACCGGTTCTCGGCGTCAACGGGTTGCCGGCGATTGGCGGCGGCGACCTGACCGGAACCAGTCTCAAATCGCTTGCCGAGGCCATAAAAACCGCCGACTACACGGTCGTTGCGGCGGACGCCGGCAAGGTGGTCGTCGCCAACCTGGCGACGGCGATTACTTTCAATCTCACCGCGGCGGCAACGCTTGGCGCCGGGTTCGCCTGCTTTGTCAAGAATATCGGTGTCGGGGATCTAACGATCGATCCCGCGTCGGCGGAAACCGTCGACGGGGCCGCGACCAAGGTGCTCCAACAAAACGAAAGCACCTTCCTGTGGACCGACGGGTCGAATTGGAGAACCCTCGGTACAATTCTTCAGGATGCTCCGGCGCCCGCCGTTCCCGGTCTCGAATTCGTAAGCGCATCGTCGGCGTCGGCCAGCTCTTCTATCGACTTCACCGGCCTCGATTTATCCGGTGTCGATAAATGGGTCATCCATTTCTCCGGTGTCCAACACAGTGTCAATGCAAGCAGATTATACGGGCTGTATGGAAATGGTGTTTACGAAACCACGAACTACCACTGGACATGGGGAACATCGCAACATTGGTCGACGTTTGCCAACGTTGACAGCACGGACACAACTAAAGCCTCAATAGAATTAATAAACAGCATTAGTAATACCTTGGCTAATGCCTATCATGGTCAAGTCGAACTCAGCGGGTTTGGAGACGCTAACAAGATTGCGATGGTTTCCTGGAGAATTGTCGGTCGAGCATCGTCGAGTAGTAGAGTGCAACAATCGTGGGGTGCGGGCGCTCGTACGACCGCGGATACCTACGACCGTTTCCAGCTCAAGCCGGACAGCGGCAACTTTACGGTTGGCGAATTCGTTCTCTTCAAGGTGAGGGCTTCATAATGGTACTTACGAAGATTGTTGACGGCATAAATGTTGAGCTTACACCCGAAGAGGAAGCCGCGCGGATATCCGAGGAAGCGAATAATGATATCGCGCGACTGCGGGAAAGACTTCGTGAGCAATTCATCTCGGCGGGCGTTGCTCGGGTCGATGTCGTATGGCCGGAGTTGCAAGCTCTGTACGGCGACAGGATGATCGAGGCGATGAACTTTATCGAAAGCCTTGTGACACATGGGTTGGTCAGCTTTTCGGGCGCCGATGCCGGCGTGGTTCTGACCAGGGATATTCGCGATTTTGTCAGGAACGACGCCATACCGTTGGTCAATGGCATGACGACGTTGGCGGAATTGCAGGCGGTGGACCCGGGCGCGCCGGCGCCTTTCGGGGTTGGCCAACCTGTATGGCCCGTGTAACGGCGCGACATCCCGCTTGGCTTCGGCGCGAACGCCGAGCGGTGCGCCGCAGGTGACGACGCCGTGATAACCGCCCATTCCGCCACCGGCTTCAACGTCCAAGGTTACTGATTTCGGCGGAAAGCGTCGGCCCGCGCTTGCAGCCGGATCGGTTGCGGGCTGCCGACAGGCAACTTTTCATTGAACCGTAGAGGAAACAACGATGGTCACGCAGCCATTCGCATTCACCGGCACGACCGGCAACGATTTGGTGCTCTTCACCGAAGGCTCCTTGAACACGTTGGCCAACACGTTCAAGGGCGGCAATCCGCCACCGAACATCATTGCCGGCCAACTCTGGGTTGACGACACCAACGACCCAACGTCGTGGCTACTCAAGCTCTATGACGGGACCGACCATATTACCGTCGCGAGCATCGACCCAACGGCCAACACCGTCACACCCTATTCCGGTGGATCGCCGTTGAAGGACGGGGCAACCGGTCAGATCGGAACGGACATACAGGCGTTCGACGCCGACACCGCGAAGACCGATCTCGTGCAGACGTTCACCAAGCAGCAGCATGTGAATCTCGTGACCCTCGCGGACGGCGCGAATATCGCCTGGGACCTCGACAACGGAAATGTCGCGCAGGTCACGCTCGCCGGTAACCGCACGCTCGACAATCCCACCAACATGAAGGCGGGAGGGACGTATGTCCTGCTGGTGCGTCAGGACGCGACCGGTAGCCGCACGCTGGCGTACGGCACCGCCTATAAATTCAACGCGGGCGAGGTCCCGGTGCTGACCACGGCGGCGTCCGCGGTCGACATGCTGACATTCGTGAGCGACGGCACGTCCATGTACGGGGTCGGTCAGCAGGACTTCAAGTAAGGAGGGCGCCGTGGCATTCACAATACCCGTCGGTGCGGTCGGTCGCGCCGGCCGGCCGCTTTTCAGCATCACGCTCGCGTCGAACCAGAACGATTACAGCCTGCGTACCGACCTGATCAACAACCATGGCTGGAACGGTACCGATCCGATCAGGGCGGACGTGACCATCCAAGCGGGTGTGCAACTCGCGGCAACCGGCACCAGCGGCGCCGGCTTCCTGGTGGAGGATGGGTTTGCCGATCCGACCGACATCACCATCGTCAACAATGGTGAAATCGATGGCAAGGGAGGCAGCGCCACGCTGGCTGGCGGCACGGCGCTGAAAGTTACCACCCAATCCGCGTCGAACGTGTCGATAAGCTTCGACAATCAAGGCGAAATCAACGGCGGGGGCGGTGGCGGAGCCAATGGCGCCGCAGGCGGCGGCGCAACGGGCTTTAATATCGAAGGGGGCAAGCCGTTCGGATGCGTCGACCCTTGCGCCGCTCCTGGCGGCGCCGGGGGCGGTGGTGGCACGGGCTACGGTCCCGACGCCGCTACGTCCGGCAGCTCGGGCGGCAGCGGCGGGTGCTGCGGAAATTGCTCGTCGGCTTGCGGGAGCGCGGGTTCTGGCGGCACACCGGGCGGCGGCAAAGGTCAGGCTGGTGTCAGCGGGGGCGGGGCCGCCGGAAAATCCGTGGATGGGGACGGGAACATCACCTGGATCGCCACGGGAACACGAAACGGGCCAATCGCATAATGGAGAATTTCCATGCACAAATATAAGGTTATTTCCGTCGACGCCGTAGCGGGAACATGGGTTCTGGAACTGGACGGCAAGGTCCGCCTCAATTTCCCTATCCCAGTCGCGGACGATGGCTCGATCCTGAAAGGGCAGGAGCTGGACTGGGCAGTGGTGGAGATGGCGGCACCGGCTTTCTCGGATCTGCGCAAGGCGAATAAAACGGACTTCACGCCGCTGCAGGGGCTGGTCGATGTCGAGCACGACATCACCGAACTTGTCCAGGAGCAAGCGATCGATCCCGCATCTCCATTCAGCGAAACCAACGTCACCGAAATCAAGCCATGATCGGGTGCGAGATCAGGTGGCAGCGTACCGCATTCGCCGATTTCTTCCTGATGCAGTGCTGGTTCAGGAAGAAAGGCTGTGCGACCGATATGTGGACCAGGGGTGGCCCGGACATTCACACGATCGTGCTCCAGCGTGGCGAAGTCGAAGTGCTTTATCCCGATGGCGAGAAGGCGACCTACCGCCCGGGACAGATCGTCCCGGCGCATGTCGAGGGAACCATGACGGTCACGGCCCTGGAAAAGGATACCGAGTGGCTGTGCTTCCACACTCAGAAACTTTTCGGCAAAGCAGAAGCGCCCTATCGGGAGCTCATCTCTCTCGACGCGGATCAGGTGTTCGCACTTCCCCTGTCCGAAGAGAAGGGGATCGTCGCCTGCGTCCAAGGGGCGGGATTTATTGGTGAAAACGGGTTCAGACCCGTGCGGGCGAGTGTCGTGGCACCCGGTGCCCAGGCTGAGATCGAGGGATATCGCGAGGACTCGATGTGGCTCTACATTGGTGCGCCGGACTTGGCAAAACGAAGTGCCTAAGCATCGCAATCGAGTTTGCACCCGCTGCCCGCGTCCGTAGCGGGAAACGCGGCACGCGGTGAGGCATCGTCTGGCGTTATATTTTTCTCAACTCGCCGCTTGATACCCCAGCCGCCGTTGGGTTGGCATGGGGTCCACTGCCAAGCGCGGGCGGCCGATTTTAGGGGCCGAGGAAATGACAACCACACTCAATATCCTGTCCGTCTCCCGGGAAGACAGAACACTCCTGGTCGAATGGAACGGCGATCCGAAACTTAGGTTCGCGTGTCATGTTCCCGTCCACTTCGAGCGTGCCAGGATGCCAGTTGATTTCCTGGTCCGCGGCCTCGCGCAGGCTTGCTACGACAGGCTTATTGGAGTGGAGGAAGATACGCCGAACGATTGGCAAGACCTCCGGGATTACGTCGGCCGGGACCTGGACGCCACGTCGGCCATGGAAGACTTGCGTCGGGAACGCCAACGTCTCAGCCGCCAATGCGGCTTGGCCGCCACCCCGATTACGCTGGGTCTCGTGTGATGGTTTGGTATCGCAAGAATTTTGAAAAGTTCGCCGTGCTCCGTCTGAATCTGAGCAAGGGCGAGCGGACGGTCGCTGAAACAACGGGGCGCAACGCCAACACGATCGTTGTGACGAAGGGACGGTTCCGGACCTGGAATAGCAATCGCTCCGACGACGGAGTCTACGGGGTGGGCGAGATTATCCCACACACCGCGCCGGACCACTTCCTGGTAGAGGCCGAAGTCGATGGCAGCGAATGGTTCGGCGTACATGTGCGGAAAATGTTTGGCATGGGTGCCGTGCCGCTGCGACGCGTTATTCGCCTCGAAGGAGACGAATTCCAGAGAATAGAGGCGCTCGACGACGACGCGATTATTTGCTCCGTCTCCGGAATGGGCTGCATAAACGACCATGATTTTCCGGCAGGCCGGATCGCTTTGGTTCCGGCGGGAACCGTTCTGGAGATCGAACAGCTTCGAAGCGGCTGTTGGTTGCATCTCGGGATTTCCGACCGGCCATACGTACCTTACGAAATCCACGACCCGCCGATTGGACATGATTTGGTTCCGTATTGAGCGCCGCGCGGCCGGTTGGCGGCCGGCGTTCCATTGTTTCCGCACATTTCGGCAATGACTTGGTCTGGCGGCCGTGCCGCTAAATACACGGTTGCGCTAACGCAGAAGGGAAACCCTCGATGTCTCAAGCCCCACTGACCTTCACCGATACTTCAGGGCCACAGTTCGTTGCGTTCAGCGAGAACGCGCTCGCGGCGCTGGCCAGCACATTCAAGGGATCGACCCGGCCCACCCCTATTCTGGAAGGGCAGGTCTGGATCGACGACACCAACGACCCCACCGAGTGGTTGGTCAAAAGATATGTCAACGGTCAGGACATGGTCGTTGGCAGCATCGATCCGGCAACCCGCGCGGT
>CBDVDY010000074.1:0-12019 GCA_965372875.1 uncultured Alphaproteobacteria bacterium
CTCGTTCGAGGTGGCGACGAGATCCTGGCGCGAGGCGACGTAAGTCATCAGCGTCGGCCGGGTCACATACAACGAGCCCTTGCCGGCGAGGACGTTGAGATCGAAGGGCGGCACCGGGCCCGAGGCGGTACCGAACATGGCCAACAAGCCATGCGGGCTGAGGCAGTCGAGCGAGTCCATGAAGGTGTCCTTGCCGACCGAATCGTAAACCACGGGCACGCCCTTGCCGTCGGTGATCTCCTTGACGCGCTCGACGAAATTCTCGCGCGTGTAGACGATCGCGTGATCGCAGCCGTGCGCCTTGGCCAGCGCCGCCTTCTCGTCGTTGCCCACGGTGCCGATGACCGTGGCGCCGAGATGCTTGAGCCACTGGCAGGCAATCGTGCCGACGCCGCCGGCGGCGGCGTGGAACAGGACGGTGTCGCCCTTTTGCACCTTGTAGGTCCGGCGCAGCAGATATTGCACCGTCATGCCCTGCAGCATCATCGCCGCGGCGGTCTGGTCGTCGACGCCGTCGGGAACCTTGACCACGCGTTCGGCCGGCATCAGGCGCTCCTCGGCATAGGCGCCGAGGGGCCCGCCGGCGTAGGCCACGCGGTCGCCGATCTTGAGGTCGCCGACGTCGTCGCCGACCTCCTCGACCACGCCGCAGCCCTCGAGACCGATGGCCGTCGGCAGTTCCAGCGGATAGGTGCCGTTGCGGTGATAGACGTCGATGTAGTTGAGGCCAACCGCCGCGTGCTTGAGGCGTACCTGGCCGCTGCCGGGCGCGCCGACCTCAACATCCTCCCAGCGCAGGACTTCCGGACCGCCCTGCTCGTGGATTTGGATTGCTTTGCTCATGATGTCTCCCGCTACTCCATTGTTTTTAGTTGATTACTTTAGATTAGCCGCGAAAAAATCCGCGGCCCGCTGGTTGGCAAGGTCGGTCGCCGCCTGGTCGAAATGGACGCCGCCCCGGCGCGCGAAGGCGTGGTCGACCCCGGCATAGTCGTGGATCGTGACCCGCGCGTTGGAATCCAGGCCCTCGTGTATCCGCGCCTGCGCCTCGGCCGGGCAGTACTCGTCCTGTTGCGCGATATGCAGCATGAGCGGCTTGGAGATGTTGGCCGATTCGTCGAGCGCTCCCTCGATGCCGACGCCGTAAAAGCCGACGCTGCAATCGGCGTCCGTCCGGGTGGCCATGAGATAGGCGAGCTTGCCGCCGAGGCAGTATCCGACCGAGCCCACCTTGCCGTTGCATTCGTCGAGGCCGCGCAGATGATCGAGCGTGGCGGCCAGATCGTCGACACCCTTGGCTTCGTCGAAACCCTGGTAAAGCTGAAACGCCTGCTGCCATTCCTCTTCGCTTTGATCGGTAATCTGGACGCCGGGCTGCTGCCGCCAGAAAATGTCGGGACACAGCACCACGTAGCCTTGCCCCGCCAGGCCGTCGGCGATGTCGCGCATCACCTTGTTGACGCCGAAAATTTCCTGAATCAAAACGATACCCGGCGCGCCGCCGCCCGCTTCCGGGCGCGCGAGATAGCCGGTAAAGTTGCCGCCGTCCCTGGCGGCAATGTCGATGTCGGGCATTTGTTGATTTCTCCCCGTGGATCGGTGTTCTTGATTTGGGCGGTACAATAACGCGCCGCCCGCTTGTTGTCACCGCTACTTGGATAACGGGGCTACTCGAACAGGGGGCCGGGGGAAGCCTGCCCGCCTTCGAGCTCGAGCAGAAAGCGCTTCGTATCGACGCCGCCGCGTCCGGAATAACCGCCGAGCGAGCCGTCCGCCGCCGCCACCCGGTGGCAGGGAATAATGATCGGCAGCGGGTTACGGCCGCAGGCGCCGCCGACCGCGCGCGGCGAGCTCTCTAGGTCGCGCGCGAATTCTCCGTAGGTACGCGTCCGGCCGTAGGGGATATCGAGCATTCGCCGCCACACCCGCCGCTGGTATGCCGTGCCGCGCGGCCGGAGCGGCACGTCGAAGGCGCGCAGTCCGCAATAGAAATAGGCGTGGAGCTGCTGCGCGGCGGTCAACAGAAGCGGCGTCTCGTTGTCGCTTTCGGCCTCGCCCCAAGCGAGCGCGGTGAGCAGGCCGTCCTCTTCCTGGAGGCTCAGTGGGCCGAGCGGGCTCGCGACCGTGAGGCTGGGCATGTCCGCATTATGAATCCGGCACGCCGCCAGGGGAAGGGGTTTGCGTCAGAGCGGATCGTGATTGGCGGGAACCAAACCGTGGTTCCCGGCGATTGCGTAAATCCGCTCTGCAACAAATAGGGAGAGCAGATTCACCGGGTCGATCAATCGACCCGAATCTGCTTTAGCGCGGCGATCAGCGCATCCGGATCGCTCAGCGGCAGCGAACAGACCGGGCCGCGGCAGACGTAGGCGGCGGCGCGCCCGTCGCCGGCCGGGCCCTTGCCGCGCGCCGGGTGGCCTTCGGGCAGCTCGGCCTCGGGCGGCGGCACTTGCAGCACCCGGTTCGGCAGCGAGACGCCGAGGACGGCGCGGCGCAACGCCTCGACCCCGGCCTCCGCGGCCTCCCCGGGCGCGCCGCGGATGACGATCTGGATGCCGTTGGCGAGCTGGTCGTCGGCGTTGATCAGCGTCGTCATGGCCGGCGCGGTGCGCTCGATGTCGCCGCTGAAGGCGGCGATCAGCGCCGCCGCGCGCGCCCGGTAATCGTCCTGGCCGGTGAGATAGAACAGCCGCGCGAGAACCGCCGCGAGCACGGCGTTGCCGGCCGGCGCGGCGTTGTCGAACGCGGTGCGGCTGCGCGCGATCAAATCGTCCACGTCGTCGGCGCTGAAATAGTAGCCGCCGGACTCGGGGTCGCCGTAGTGGCGCTCGACGATGACCAGCCAGCCTTCGGCGGCCTCGATGTAGCCCGTCTCGCCGGTCGCCTCGTGCAGCGCCAGCGCCGCCCGGCACATGTGGGCATAATCGTCGAGCGTCGCCGGATGGGCCGCCCGCCCGGCCCGCCAGCTGTGCAGCAGGCGGCCCTCCGCGTCCATCCGTTGGCGCACGAAGGCGAAGGCCGCCGCGCCCGCCTCGACCCAGCGCGGCTCGTCGAACACCAGCCCGGCATTGGCCAGGGCGGCGATCATCAGCCCGTTCCAGTCGGCCAGCACCTTGTCGTCGAGGCCCGGCCGCGCCCGCGCCTCGCGCGCGGCGAACAGCGTCTCGCGGCAGGCCTCGAGGCGCGCTTCGTGCGCATCGTCGCCGAGCGCCGGCAGGCGCGAGCGATTGAGGATGGTTTTGCCTTCCCAATTGCCGCCGGGGGTGACGTCGTAGGAATCCTTGAAGAAGGACGCGTCGCTGGCCAGAAGCCGGTCGATCTCCTCCTCCCGCCAGACGTAGTAGCGCCCCTCCTCGCCCTCGCTGTCGGCGTCGAGCGAGCCGGCGAAGGCGGCGCCCTCGACCCGCATCTCGCGCAGCGCCCAGTCGATCGTCTCGCGGATACGCCGGGCGTAAAGCGGCGCGCGCGTCTCCTGCCACACCAGCGTCAGGAGATCGATCAGCTGGGCGTTGTCGTAGAGCATTTTTTCGAAGTGCGGCACCAGCCAGGATTCGTCGACCGCATAGCGGGAGAAGCCACCGCCCAGATGGTCGTAGATGCCGCCCTGGCACATGCGGTCGAGCGACAGGCAGACGATGTCGCGGTAAGCCGCGTTGGCGTTGCGGCGATAGGCCCGCCAGAGCAGTTCAAGCGCCGGCGTTTGCGGGAATTTCGGCGCCCCGCCGATGCCGCCGTGCCGTTTGTCCATCCGCGGCAACAGATTGGCCGCGGTGCGTTCGAGGAAGTCGGGCGCCAGTGATTTGCCCGCCTGGTTGTCCGACATGCCGGCGAGCGCGCCGCGCAGAGCGGCGACGTTCTGGCGCACTTTGTCGGGCTCGTCGCGGTAGATCCGCGCGATCTGGCGCAGCACCTCGGGGAAGCCGGGCCGGCCGAACCGCGGCGCCGGCGGAAGGTAGGTACTGCCCCAGATCGGATCGGTTTCGGGCGTCAGGAACATGGTGAGCGGCCAGCCGCCATGCTCGCCCATCAGCGCCAGCGCGTGCTGATAGAGGGCGTCGACGTCCGGGCGCTCCTCGCGGTCGACCTTGATGTTGACGAACAGCTCGTTCATCAGCGCCGCGATCTCGGGATTCTCGAAACTTTCATGTGCCATCACGTGGCACCAGTGGCAAGCGGCGTAACCGACCGACAGGAGGATCGGCTTGCCGGTTTGCCGCGCCAGCGCCAGCGCCTCCGGTCCCCACGGCATCCAGTGCACCGGGTTGTTTCGGTGCTGCAACAGATAGGGGCTGGTCTCGCCGGCCAGCCGGTTGCCGAGGATTGTCGGCGCATCGCCGGAATCCGGCAAGGGAGCGGTCCCGTGCTTCGGGGTTTCGGGTATGCACTGTACGCTCATCGTCGGCCTTTCGCGTGAAGTCTCGTGGCCCCGCGGGGCGGGATTCGGACCGCTTCATCCGCCGTGCCCGTCTGCCCTACCTAGGTCGCGCGCATTGTCCCGGCAAGCGCGGCCGCGCTCAAGCCCAAATTCGGCGCGGATTGTGCTACATCTCGGCGATCATGGATGCGCGCAGCGATCGAGAGACCATTTTCGCCCTGTCGAGCGCGGCCGGACACGCCGGCATCGCGGTGATCCGGGTCTCGGGGCCCGAGGCCGGCGCCGCTTTTCGCGCCCTGGCCGGGCGGGATTTGCCGGCGCCGCGCCGGGCGACCTTGGTGCGGCTGGCCGATCCCGCCTCGGGCGAGGCGCTGGACCGGGGGCTGAGCCTGTGGTTTCCGGGCCCGGCCAGCGCCACGGGCGAGGATGTGGCGGAATTTCACGTGCATGGCGGACCGGCGGTAATCGACGGAATGATCGCGGCGCTGGCCGGCTGCCCGGGGCTGCGGCCGGCCGAAGCCGGCGAATTTACCCGCCGCGCCTTCGAGAACGGCCGCCTGGATCTGACGGCGGCCGAGGGCGTGGCCGATCTGGTGGCGGCGGAGACCGAGGCGCAGCGCCGTCAGGCATTGCGCCAGAGCGATGGGGCGCTGGCCGCCTTGTACGAGGATTGGCGCGGGAGATTGGCGGAAATCCTGGCTTATTACGAAGCCGAAATAGATTTTTCGGACGAGGATCTGGGGCCGGATCCGAGCGCCGGGCGGCGCCCGGATATCGCGGCGCTGGGCGCGGAAATCGCCGCCCATTTGGACGATTCCCATCGCGGCGAGCGGCTGCGCGACGGGCTCACGATCGCCATCGTCGGCGCGCCGAACGTCGGAAAATCCAGCCTTTTGAACCGCCTGGCCCGGCGCGAAGCGGCCATCGTGGCGCCGTCGGCCGGCACCACCCGGGACGTCATCGAGTGCCATCTCGATATCGCCGGATATCCGGTGATCCTGGCCGATACCGCCGGTCTGCGGGCGGCCGAGGGCGCCGGTCCCGGTGACGGGTGGGGCGACGGCGACGCGGTGGAGCGCGAGGGCATCAGGCGGGCCTTGGCCCGGGCTACCGGCGCCGATCTCAAGCTGGCTGTGTTCGAGACCGGCGCGGACCCGGATTCGGCCATTACGGCGCTGATCGACGAGGCCACCATCGTCGTGCTCAACAAATGCGATTTGGCGCCGGCCGGATCGTCGGATGCGCCACCGGTGGTCGCGGGCCACGCCGCGCTGGCGCTTTCGGCCAAGACCGGCGCGGGCGTTGCGGCCCTGCTGGATCGGCTGGAAATCGAAACGGTCGCGCGGCTGGCGCCGGGGACGGCGCCCGCGCTCACCCGCGCCCGCCACCGCCGGGCGCTGGAAGAGTGCGGCGAGGCGCTGGGCCGGGCGCTCGCGGCCGGGCCGGGCGAGCTCGCGGCCGAGGATTTGCGGCTGGCGCTGCGGGCGCTCGGGCGGATCACCGGGCGGGTCGACGTGGAGGACCTGCTGGACATCATTTTCCGCGATTTCTGTATCGGCAAGTAGACTTGTTTCACGTGAAACATGGTGACTGGTGCGGAATCGGCGCCGCCGGGGCAAATATGGTTAACCGATCGGCCTGGTTTGTTAACCATGTCGTGCGCCCGTGATTTGCCGGCCTTTGACAGCGGCCCCCGGCGTTCCTAAGTTACCCGCCATGGAGAGCTTTGACGTCATTGTCGTGGGCGGTGGCCACGCCGGTTGCGAGGCGGCCGCGGCCGCGGCCCGGATCGGCGCGCGCACGCTGTTGGTCACCCACAAGCTCGAGACGATCGGCGAAATGTCGTGCAATCCCGCCATCGGCGGGCTGGCCAAGGGCCATCTGGTGCGGGAGATCGACGCGCTCGACGGAATCATGGGCCGGGCCATCGACCGCGCCGGCATTCAGTTCCGCGTGCTCAACCGCAGCAAGGGGCCGGCGGTGCGCGGCCCCAGGGCCCAGGCGGACCGCAAGCTGTACCGCCAGGCCATGCGGGAGATTCTGGAGGATCAGGCGAATCTGACCCTGCGCGCCGCCGCGGTCGAGGATCTGCTGCTGGACGAAGCCGGGCGGATCGCCGGCATTCGCACGGGCGCGGGCGAGACCCCGCGGTCGCCGGCGGTGGTGCTGACCACCGGGACCTTTCTCAACGGCCTGATCCATATTGGTAACCAAGCCATCCCGGCCGGCCGGGCCGGCGAGGCGCCCTCGCGCGGGCTGTCGCGCACTTTGGCCAGGGCGGGCTTTCCCCTCGGGCGCTTGAAGACAGGAACCCCGCCGAGACTGGACGGTCGCACGATCGACTGGGATGGGCTGGAGGTGCAAAAGGGAGACAACCCCCCCATTCCTTTTTCCTTTCTGAATGAAAAAATCTCTGTTCCCCAAATCGATTGTTACATTACCGGAACAACACCGGCCAGCCACGATCTGATTCGCGCCAATCTCGACCGCGCGCCGATCTATTCCGGGCGCATCGAGAGCACGGGACCGCGCTACTGCCCCTCCATCGAGGACAAGGTCGTGCGCTTCGGCGACCGTCCGCGGCACCAGATTTTCCTTGAGCCCGAGGGGCTTGACGACGACACGGTGTATCCCAACGGGATCTCCACGTCGCTGCCCCGGGAAATTCAGGAAGCGCTCCTGAAAACCATTCCGGGGCTGGGGCGCGCTGTCATGCGGCGGGCCGGCTACGCCATCGAATACGATTTCGTGGACCCGCGGGCGCTGAATCCAACCCTGGAAAGCGAACGGATAAAGGGGCTGTTTTTAGCCGGGCAGATCAATGGCACCACCGGCTACGAGGAAGCCGCTTCCCAGGGGTTGATGGCTGGCCTGAACGCGGCGCTGGCTGTCTCCGGCGCGCCGGCCTTCGTGCTCGATCGCGCCGAGGCCTTTATCGGCGTGATGATCGACGATTTGGTGACGCGCGGCGCCAGCGAGCCGTACCGTATGTTCACCTCGCGGGCGGAGTACCGGCTGCTGCTGCGCGCGGATAACGCCGATCAACGGTTGACCCCGCGCGGCACGGCGGTCGGTTGCGTCTCGGAAGCGCGGGCCCGCGCCTATCGCGACAAGGAGGAGGCCCTGATCGCCGGCCGGGCACTGGTGCGGACTCTGGGCTTGTCCCCGACCGCGCTGCGGCGCCGGGGTTTCGACGTCAATGCCGACGGTGCGCGGCGGACCGCCGCGGATCTCCTCGCCTATCCCGGCATCGACCTGGATCGCCTGGCGGCGCTCTGGCCGGAACTCGGCGGTCTCCGCGCGGACGTGGCGGAGCAGCTCGAGATCGAGGCCCGTTATGCCGGCTACCTGGATCGGCAGGAGGCCGATATCCGGGCCTTTCGGCGGGACGAGGCGTTGTCCCTGCCGGCCGGCCTCGACTATTGCGGCATCGGCGGGCTGTCCACCGAGGCGCGCGACAAGCTGTCCGCCGCGCGCCCGGCCACGCTCGGCGCCGCCTCGCGGATCGCCGGGGTAACGCCGGCCGCGCTGGTGGCGCTGCTGCGGTATGTGCGCCGCGCCGCGCCCGGCCCTGACGTTCCCGGCCGGATCGACCCCAATTCCGGCCAATCGATCTCCGGCCAGTCGATCTCCGGCCAGCCAAATTCCGGCCGGCCCGCCTCCGGCCAGCGAACCACGATCCGTTCCGCCGGGGACGCGGGCCTCGGCGCCTGAGCCGTGGACGGGCCGCTCGGGCCGGAGGCGTTCGCCGCCGCGAGCAATGTTTCACGTGAAACAATGGCGCGCCTCACCGCCTATCTCGACCTCCTGGTCAAATGGCGGGACAGCGCCAATCTGGTGAGCCGGGCCAGCCTGGCCGATCCCTGGCGCCGGCACATGCTGGATTCCGCCCAACTCCTGCCGCTGCTGCGGAACCCGGCCGGGCCGCTGCTGGATATCGGCAGCGGCGCGGGATTCCCCGGCCTGGTGCTGGCGATCCTGGGCGCGGGCGAGGTCCATTTGGTCGAAAGCGCCACCAGGAAATGCGAATTCCTGCGCGAGGCCGCCCGGATCACCGACGCGGAGATCACCATCCATCGGACCAAAATCGAGAATATCCCGCCTTTCCCGGTGCGAACCGTGACCGCCCGGGCGTGCGCGCCGCTGCATCGCCTGCTCGGACTGGCCGCCCCCTTCCTGGCGGACGGCGGCGCCGGCCTCTTCCTCAAGGGAGGCCGGGTTAACAAAGAATTGACCGAGGCGGCAAAAAAATGGACAATGCGCGTCGAACGGATCCCGAGCGTCGCGGATGACAACGGGATCTGTCTCCGGATAGAGGAGATCAAGCTTGTCGGAGCCAATCCTCGCCCATCCTAAGCTGAAAAAAAATCCCAGGGTCCTCGCCATCGCCAATCAAAAGGGCGGTGTGGGCAAGACCACGACCACGGTCAATCTGGCGACGGCGCTGGCCGCCTGCGGCGAGCGGGTGCTGATCATCGATTTCGATCCCCAGGCCAACGCCACCACCGGCCTGGGCGTGGCGCGCCCGGCCGGGGCGCCGTCCTCGTACGACGTGTTGGTGGGGGCGGCCATGCTCTCCGAGGCGGCGCGGCCGACCGAAATCCCCGGCCTGCTGATCGTCCCCGGCGACGTCAATCTCTCGGGCGCCGAGGTGGAGCTGGTCGGCGTCGAGCGGCGGGAATACCGCCTGCGCGAGGCGCTGCTGTTCCACATCACGGCGTTCGATTACGTGCTCATCGATTGCCCGCCGGCGCTCAGCCTGCTGACGCTCAACGCGCTGGTCGCCGCGGACGCCGTGCTGGTGCCGTTGCAGTGCGAATATTACGCGCTCGAGGGAATGAGCCATCTGGTGCGTACCATCGAACGCGTCCGCCGGGTGCTCAACCCGCGCCTCGAGATCCAAGGCGTGGTGCTGACCATGCACGACAAGCGCAACAATCTTTGCGACATGGTCGCCGACGATGTGCGCCAGCATTTCGGCGACAAGGTCTATCAGACCATCATCCCCCGCAACGTCCGCGTTTCGGAAGCGCCGTCCCACGGCAAACCGGCCATGCTCTATGATTTCAAGTGTGCCGGAGCGCAGGCGTACGTGCATTTGGCAAGCGAGGTGCTGAAACGAGAACGGGCCCTCAGGGCATGAAGGCGGTAAGGGCATGAGCGAGGAGGAC
The DNA here is from genome assembly GCA_965372875.1 of uncultured Alphaproteobacteria bacterium. Classification (GTDB taxonomy): domain Bacteria; phylum Pseudomonadota; class Alphaproteobacteria; order CBDVDY01; family CBDVDY01; genus CBDVDY01. The sequence goes on from CBDVDY010000074.1 coordinate 9,547, forward strand.
GGCAAGCGCCGCAATTTGGGGCGCGGGCTCGATGCCTTGCTTGGCGAGGAAAGCGAGGATTACGCCTCCCTCGACCGGGTACGCTCGATCAAAACCGTGCCCGTCGATTTCATCCAGCCGAGCCGCCTGCAACCGCGCCGCAACTTCAACGAAGAGGAAATGGAGGCGCTAACCAAGTCGATCAAGGAAAAAGGCGTTCTTCAACCAGTCCTCGTCCGGCGCAATCCGGAAAATCCGACCTATTACGAACTGATCGCCGGCGAACGCAGGTGGCGCGCGGCACAGGCGGCGCAGCTGCACGAGTTGCCGGTCGTGGTCAAGGATCTGTCGGACCAGGAAGCGCTGGAAATCGCCCTGGTCGAAAACCTGCAGCGTCAGGATCTGGGCCCGTTGGAAGAAGCGGAAGGGTACCGCCGGCTGATGGAGGAATTCTCGCACACGCAGGAAAGGCTGGCCGACACCGTCGGCCGCAGCCGCAGCCAGGTCGCCAACATGTTGCGGCTCTTAAATCTGCCGGACCCGGTCAAGCAAATGCTCGATTCGGGGGAACTCACCGCCGGACACGGCCGCGCCCTGCTGAACGCAAAAGACCCGGTGGCGCTGGCGCGCGAAGTGGTGGCCAAGGGCCTGAACGTGCGCCAGACCGAGGCATTGACCAAGGCCAAGGCGGATTCTCCCAAAGCCCGCGCCGAGAGCGAGAAGAAATCGGACAAGACCGCCGATACCCTGGCCCTGGAACGGGAACTCGGCACGCTGCTCGGCCTGAAAGTCGAAATCCATGGCAGCGGTAACATCGGCCACCTGATCATCCGCTACCGAACGCTGGAGCAGCTCGACGACGTCCTCCAGCGCCTGAGCAAGGGCAGCCGGTAAACCAGCCTTTTTACCGAATCGGAAAATCAGCGGCGCCGGGCACGAGCGGCGGAATTCGCCAGCGCCATCAGCGCGCGGCTACACACCGCCTTGTCCGGCATGCCGGTACTTTTGCTTTGCGCCTCCGCCTCGGTCAGCAACGCCAGCGCGCGCCCCAGCGCCGGCCCGCTCCACCAGCCGATTTGCGCCCGGAAGCGATGCTTCTGCTTGAAGAACACGGGCGGCCGCAGCCCCGCCATCGCCCCTTCGGCGTCCGCGCCGCCGGCCACGCGCGCCGCCACAAGGTGCAGCCGTTGAAAATGCCGTCCCGTAGCTCGCAGGATAGCCACCGGCGCGACGCCCTCGAGAAAAAGCCGGTCGACCACCCGGTCCAATCCGGCATAATCGCCGTCGGCGGCCGAATACACCGCGTCGTCGAGAGTGAGCGCGGCGCTGTCGCCGACGCAGGCCACCGCGTCGGCAAGCTCGATTTCAGCAACCGCGTCGGCGCCGGGCCCGCCGCCCATGTAAAGCACCAGCTTCTCCACTTCGCGCCGGGTGAGTTGCCGGTCGCCGCCAAGATGATCGGCAAGAAACGCCAACGCGTCGGCGCTGGCGCGCAAATTTTCCGCCGCCAGCATGCCGCGAATAAAATCCGCCAGGCCGCCGCCCTCGTCGGCGTAACAGGCGATCGCCGCGCCGGTCCCGGCGCTCTCGAACGCTTTCCGCAACGCCGAGCGCGGCGGCAACGGACCGGACTGGACGATGATGAACGCGTCGCCCGGCGCGCCGTCCAGAACCTCGCCCAGCGGGCCGGCCGCGGCGTCGCCCGCCTCCGACACAAGCACCACGCGGCGTCCGCCGGTAAGCGACAAGGAAGCCGCCTCGTCCAGCAGCCTGGCCGGGTCGTTGGCAAGATCGGCGGCGCTCAGGCTGGTGACGCGGAAGGGATCGGCGGGGTCGTCGACCACCGCGCGCAACAGGCCGTCGGCGCGTTCGCGCACCAAACCCGCGTCGGGCCCGTACACCAAAACGGCGCGAATTTCATCGCCGGGGTTGCGTACGAACGAATCGACCCGGGCCGGTGGAACTTTCACCGTGCCGGGCGCTCAGGACCCGCCGTCCCGGCGGCGGTTGAAGAAAACGGCGACTCGCGTGCGGATGTCGTCGCTGATTTCGCGCGCACCCCGGAGGCGGGCGGCGTTTTCCGCGCTGATCGTCCCGAAGTCCGAGCGAATTATGTTGAAGCTCGTGGTCACTTGGCTGGTGGCGCGAAACAATTGCCGCCCGCTGGCGACGCCGAACAACTCGTAATGCGCGATGAGCACCAGGTTTGACCGGGTCGCCGTCGCGTCTTTGCGAATCGAAAGATCGTGTCGGGATATCTCGAGCTCGACAAACAGGCTGTACTTCGGATTCGCGGGCTGGCCCTGGGGATTGAACCGGTCGAGCAGGAAGTTCCGAAGCTGTTGGCCGGCCCGGTCCTCGATGCGTTTCACCTTGATGGCGGCGAGCTCGGCGGTCACCGCCGAGTCGTCCCGGGGCGCGTAAAGCGGCCTGAAGCCGCAGCCGGCCAGCAGGACGAGCGCGAGCCCGGCGGCGGCGAATCGCCGCGCCGACG
>CBDVDY010000075.1:0-11864 GCA_965372875.1 uncultured Alphaproteobacteria bacterium
CTCCTCGACCAGGAGCCGCCGCGTGTTCGGCCCCGGCCGGCCGGTCATCCAGCCCACCGGCCGGCTGCCGCAAATTTCGGTCATCCCCTCGACCGCCAGCCGGATGTGCTCGCGCTCCTCGTCCTCGGACACGTGCTGATAGTCGATCCAGCGCCAGCCGTGGCTGACCATCTCGTGGCCGGCCTCGACCATGGCCCGGGCCACCTCGCGGTTGCGCTCGAGGCCCATGACCACGGCCCAGACGCTGGCCTTGATTCCACGCTCCTCGAGGATGCGCAGGATGCGCCAGATGCCGCGCCGGCTGCCGTATTCAAAGGCCGATTCGGCGATCATCGAGCGCGCCCCCGGCACCGAAGGGAAGCCGCTGTCGGTGAGCATGCCCTCCGAGGCCGGGTCGCCGTGCAGGACGCTCATCTCGCCGCCGGCCTCGTAATTGACCGCGATGGTGAGCGCCAAGCGCGCCGCCCCCGGCCATTTGGGATCGGGCGGGTGGGCGCCGTAGCCGACCATGTCGCGCGGATAGGGCACCTTGGGCGTCGTCATGCGTGCCTCCTTCGCCACCTATGTCGCCGGTTTGTTTACCCTCGCCGCGGGCTCGGCACAACGGCGAACGCCAGCGGGTTGTCGCGCGGGCGGTGCCCGGCGGGGATATGGCGCAACGATCCCCCCCACGCCCCCCATCCCCGCAGCCGAGACTTTTACTTTCGGTTGTGATATACTGGCGCGAAATCAACCCTTTTACCGAATGGGTATCGCCTGGACAGGGGGAGCGTCATGGCGGGATCGACGGGTGCGTCGGGTGGTGCCTCGGGCACGCCGGATTCAGCTTCATCGCCGGAGGCGGCAACACCAAGCGCGAAATCGGCGGCGCGCGGCAAGGGCCGCAACTGGCTCGACAAGCTGCCGTCCGACATCTTCGGCTCGGACGTCTTCGTCGACTACCAGGGCAGCTATGTCTGGCAGGCCAACCAGTTCGGCCATTTCCTGATCGGCTTCGTGCCGGCCAGCGCGCTCGCCTGGACGGTCGCGGCGCTCGGAGGCGACGCCACCATCCGGCTGCTGGGCACCGACCTGGTCTACTGGCTGGGCGGCGCGGTCTTCGTGCTTTACGCGGTCAAGGAATACATCGACCTGCTGATCGCCGAGCGCCAGGCCATGGGCCTGTTCCCCTACGCCAAAAGCGAGCTCTGGGCCGACATGGCGGCCGACACCTGGTTCGTCGCCTCGGGCATCCTGACGGCCCTGGCGGCGCACTGGCAGGCGGAATACGGCCTGCTCATGCTGGCCATCTCGGCCGGCGCGTTCCTGATCCTCGGGCTGGTCTTCCTGCCGGCCAAGAAGAGCCTGGACCGGACCGCGCTGCCCTACCTCTTCCGCCTGGCCAACTTCCCCCAGACCAAGGACATCCGCGACCACAACGTCAAACGCATCCGCGCCTTCATCGCCGGCCGCCAGGTCGACGGCTACGCTCCCAGCCCCGCCGTGCTGATCCAGGGCTACCGCGGCACCGGCAAGACCACCCTGGCCATCGGCATCGGCACCGAGGTGGCGGTCCGCAAGGGCCCGAAGGGCAAGCACGGCAAATCCTCCTACCTCACCGCCTTCGGCCTGTTCGAGAAAGGGGCGAAAAAGGGCAAGGGCGAGGCCGAGCCGATCGCCCGGCGCAAGCCCTGGATGCTCGGCACCGGCGACCCCTGGTCGCTCGCGGAGGCCGAATATCTGATCATCGACGACGTCGATAGCGACAGCGAACGCTACGGCGGCCACACGCCGGACAAGATCATCGAACACATCACCTCGAACACGGAGGTCCGCGATCTGCTGATGGGCGGCAGGAAGACCGTCTGGGTCACCGGAGGGGGCGAATTCAAGAATGAGCAAGCGGCGCGCGGCTGGCGGGCCTGGCTCGTCGCCCTGACCGCGCTGTACGGCCTCGACCCGCCCGAGCATGACCGGAAGGGCGACACGCCGGCGGACATCCGGGCGCGCGAGCCGATCCCCGTGATCTGGCTGGAACAGCCGATCAAAGCCGGATGAGACGCGCCGCCCCGATCAGGCGCCGGGCGAGCGCGCGGGTTCCGTGAACGAACCGGCGTCGTCTTCCTGGCGCGGCTGGCTCGGCCGGTTCCTGCCGCTCGCCGGTATCGTCGCCGGCGCCCTGCTGCTGGCGCTGACCGGCGGCTTCATCGCCTGGGAGGCGAGCTGGGTCGAGGACCGGCACTACGACGAGGCGGACGCGTTCTCGAAGGGCAGCATCGGCACCGAGATCGTCCCCCTGGCCGTGCTCAAGGTGCTGCCCGCGATCGTGCCGGCGGCCTTCCAGCCCGGCGGGCCCGGCGCCGGCGACATGATCGCGCAGTTCGGCTTCCTGCGCCGCCCGCCGGACGATCCCCATGCCGGCCTGCCGCTCGGCCTGACAATTTCCAACTACCGGCCGCTGAGCGGCGCGCCGTCGCCGATCCCCTTCGTCGGCATCGGCTGCTCGGCCTGCCACACCAGCGCGCTGCGTCACGAATCCCTGGCCGCGCCGGTCGTCATCCCCGGCGCCGGCAACCCGGCCCTCGATCTCATCGCCTGGGGCAACGCGGTTCAGGCGGCGCTGACCGCGAAGGACGAAACCGGCGCCTGGCGCCTGACCCTCGACCGCATCGTCGCGGAGTCGGCGGAGGAGATTCCCTGGATACCCGACCGGATCATCATCGCCATCTGGCTGCGCGAGGGGCGCGCGGCGGCCGAGGCGCAAGCCCGCACCTACGACGCGGTCGAGACCGGGCCGTCCCTGCGCGACAGCCGCGTCGCGCCGGCGGGCCCGGGCCGGACGACGCCGTTCAAGGCCCTGGTCCGGCGCCTGCTGCGGCGGCCCGGCGACGGCGACGGCTTTTCCAAGATCCCCGTCGCCCTGCACCAGGGCTGGAAGGTCTGGGCCCAGTTCGACGGCTCGATCCGCGAACCGGCGCTGCGCAGCGCGCTGGCCGCCATGACCATCCAGGCCTCGCGCGAGAACATGATGCAGCCGGAGATCGGCCGCAACGTCGTCTGGGCCGCCAATCATCTGGCCATCCTGGGCGGCCCGTCCTTCGCCCAGGCCTTCCCGGCGCAGGCGCCGGAGCCGGCGGGCGCGGCGGTGGAAAGTGGCAAGCGGGCCTACCGGGAGCACTGCGCCGACTGTCACGGCCGGCCCGAATCCGGCGGCGGCTGGGACACGGATTTCCCGCGTTTCGGTAAAGTCATCGCGCTCGCGGAAATCCGCACCGACCCGCGCCGCGTCGGCTTTCGCCACAACACCGAACTGCCGGCCGCGATCATCGCGCACATGCGCGTCTTCCCGCTAGGCCACCCGTTCCGCGTGACGCCCGACCAGATCCGCCCCAACCCCGAGAATCTGGCCGCGTTCGTGCCGGGATATCTGGCCGGGCCGATCGATTCGGCGTTCGCCCGGGCGCCCTTCCTGCACAACGCCAGCGTCCTCAGCCTGGCGGAGCTGATCAATCTGGCGCCCCGGCGCAAGGTTTTCTGCCGCGGCGCCGCCGACTACGACCCGGAGCGCGTGGGGCTCGCCTACGTGCCGCCGGACGTGGATTCGGGCGGCAACCTCTCGTGCGACCTCTCGTCCCGGCACTATTTCCTGTTCGACACGCGCAAGTCCGGCAACGCCGCCACCGGCCACGACTATCCCTGGGCCTATCGCGGGCCCGGCTGGAACGAGCCGAAATTGCGCGACCTGCTCGCCTACCTGAAAACGCTGTAACCAGGCACGAGGCCCCGAAACCCGACGAACCCGATGGACCCGATGGACCCGACGCAGCCCCGACCCGCCGCCTGGGAGACGCCGACGCGCGGCGCCTTCAGCGCCAGCTTCCTGATCTTCGCCGTGGCCATCGCCGTGGCCCTGCTCGGCGCCGAGCTCGGCGACAATCTGGACCTGTACCGCACGCTCTACGCCATGGCGGCGGCCATGCTCCTGGCCCTGCCGGCGCTGTTCCTCTACGCGCTCGGCATCGACCGGCCGGCCGCGCGCAACCTCTGGCGGCTGTTCTGGAGCTTCGCGTTTCTCGCCTACGCCGTCCACCTGATCTACGCCCTGCTGTTCCTCTACAAGCTCTATTACCTGGAGGGGTCGGGCCCGTTCGCCGCGATGCTCGACCGCTACGGAATCGTGGTGGCCGTGCTCAACATGATCATCACCCTGTGGTGGGCGCTCGACGTCGTCCTGGCCTGGCTCGGCCGCAGCGACAACTGGGTGACGGTCCAGCGCATCCTGATCCAGATCCTGGTGCTGGGCGCCGGCCTGGTCGCGGTCATGCCGGCCGCCGAGCGCCGCCTGGAAGCCCTCGCCTACCTGATGGTCGCGGCGGCGATCCTGGGGCTGCTCGGCCGCCTGTTCGCGGTGGCGCCGGAATACCGGCGGTCGCGCTGGTAATACCGAATCTATTCGGCGGTGATGAAGTTTTCGTCGGGCAGCTCGACCTCCCGGCCACCCTTTTCCTCGATCTCGCCGACCAGCTCGAGCCACGCGTCGAGGCCGAAATGGGACGGCTCGCCGGCGCCGAAAGTGTCGCGCTTCAGGTCCCGCAGCAGGGCGCGCGCCTGGTCGAGCCGGTCGCCGCGCCCGGGCCAGTCCGTCGCGCCGCGCCACATATCCTCCGTCGCCGTCGAAAGCGTCAGCACCAGGGCCGCCTCGTAGGGGTGCATCAGCGGCGCGTCCGCCCGCCGCTGCGCCGGCCCGGCGGCGGCGTCGCGCGGCGCGCCGGTCTGGGCCGCCCAGATCTCCCGCAGCAGGTCCCAGTCCGCCCGGGCGCCGGCCAGGTCGTCCTTCTCGCGGCGGATGCGGGCGCGCATGTAGTGGTAGGGAATCTCGACGATGCCGTCCTTGGCGGCCAGCTCGACGGCGGAACTCAGCAGGGCCTCGGCCCGGTCCAGCGCCTCCCCCTGCTCCGCCTCGGTCGGGTCCCGCGCCAGGACGCTGCCGTCGGGATCGCGCGGCCGGGTCACCGCCATGCAGGCGCGGACGTAATGTTCCAGGGAGTCCACCCAGGCGCCGGACTCCGAATGCTCCGGCCGCGGCGCCCGGCGCAACGGATCGTCGGCCACGGGCGCCAGATCGAACGGCTCCCAGGTGATCCGCCAGCCGGCATAGGTGCTGTGGCAGGCCGGCTGGCGGTCGCCGGTCGTCATCCACACCTCGTCGTGGCCGGGGCGCCGTTGCGGATCGCCGCGCACGATGCTGGTCATCTGCCCGTACGCCTTGCGCGGAACCCGGCCGAACGAGCGCCGGTAGGCGAAACCGTCCGCCGTCCGCCCGGCCGTTTCGGCCAGCTGCTTGAGAGTCCAGTCCTCGCTGGCGGCCAACAGCGCCATGCCCCAGTCGACGTCGATCCGCTTTTCCGGCGCCGCCGAGGCCAGCGCGTCGTCGACCAGGGCAAGCCGCGCGTGGGTCTCCAGCCACTTGCCGAAGGTCGGCGTATAGTGGCCGTCGCCCGCGTCGAACTGCCGTTCCACCAGATCCGGGTGCAGGAAATGGTTGCTCTGGGGCAGGGGCGCCTCGCTCCTGGTGAGGCGGACCTTGTCGCCGTTGAACTCGATGCGCATGCCTTCGCCGCTTTTCGCGTCGGAACAGAAAATGGTCCAGGCGGCGAAATGCCGGGTCGCCCTGGCCAGGTCCGCGGCTTCGTCCAGGGTCCGCGCCTCGCGCAGCACGCGCTGCTCGACAAAGGGCGCGATGTCGCCGGTACCGAAGATGAAGCCGCTGGCGTACCGGGTGGTCGACAACTGGTGCATGGAGACGGCCAGACCGGCGTCGTTCAGACCGCTGATGCCGCCGGGATAGATCAGCCCCGCCGTGCCGAAGGCGACATACTTGTGCCAGCCGGCGTTGGTCGGCGTCTCGTCGATCAGGGAGAGCACCGGCGCCGCGTTCCAGTTGTAAAGCTGGGCGTCGAAGTTGCGGGCGTGGATATGACGGCCGTCGGCGGTGAATTCGCCCGCGGCGCAGAAGCCGGTGCAGCCGAACCCGTGCTTGACCCTGGGGCTCGACATATGCCGGAGCCCCCGGGAAAACGAATTCGTGGCGCGCCTGCCGGGCCGCAGCCGCTTCAGCGCCCGGCTCACGTCCTCGTCGAAGATGTAGGGCAGGGCGAGGAAGAGGAGCCCGATCAGCGTTCCGACCCGCACGAAGGGGATCTCGATGCGCCGCGCCAGGCCCTCGACCAGGTTCCCCACCTCGATGGCGACGATGGCGTCGCGCACGTCCTGGCGCGAGAACTGGCGCGTGCGGCTGCCGTCCCGGTAGCCCTCGGCCACGGCCTCGACGGCCCGGCGGAACTCCTTGCTGGTGTTGCCGAAAACCCGGTTGGAAAAACAGCGGTAGACGATGGCGCCGATGCGCTCGACGGTCTCGTTCTCGCGGTCGATGCCGCGGGCGATGGCGCTGGTGATCTCGGGAAACGCGCCCTCGTCGATCTCGTTGGCCAGCAGCCGGCCGTGATCGTAGGCGATGTCCGCGAAGCCGCCCCGCTGCCTGAGGACGAAGAACGGTCGGCCGTCGATGGCGAGGCGGTGCAGCGTGCTCTCGGCCCGCCCCTCCCCCGGGGCCAGCGCGATGGGCGGTTTGTCGAGCCCTTCGATGCGTCCGTTCATGAACCCCCGTCCCCGCCCGCCGGCACGTCGGCGCGTCCGTGCGGCGGCGCGGCGGCGCCCAATCGCATCCGAGCGACGCCGTTGCAACTTAAGGTCTATAGCGTGTCCGTGTCGATACCGCAATGCGCGTTTGCCGGCGGCATGGGCGACGGTGGCGGCGAATCGGCACGACCAGCCAAACGAAAACCGGGCCCCGGATGGGACCCGGCTTGGTCGTGATCACGCCGCGCTCGGGCGGCGGCTGGCCGCCCGGCCCCGCCTAATTCGCCAGCTGCTGCGCCAGCGCCTTGTTCTTCATCGCCTTTTGCAGCTTTTCGAAGGCGCGCACCTCGATCTGGCGGACCCGTTCGCGGCTGATGTTGTATTGCTGGCTCAGCTCCTCGAGGGTCAGCGGGTTGTCGCGCAGGCGGCGCTCGGTGAGGATATGGCGCTCGCGCTTGTTCAGCCCGTCCATCGCCCCGGCCAACAAATCGCGCCTATTGTCGAGCTCCTGCCGGTCGGCCACCAGCGTCTCCTGGTCGGCGCGATCGTCCACCAGCCAATCCTGCCACTCGCCCTCGCTGTCGGCGCGCAACGGCGCGTTCAGCGAATGGTCCTGGCTGGCCAGGCGCTGGTTCATCGAGATCACTTCGGCCTCGGTGACGCTGAGCTCGGTGGCGATCTTGGTCACCTGCTCGGGCGACAAATCGGTCTCGTCGACCGTCTGGATGCGGTTCTTGAGCTTGCGCAAATTGAAGAACAGCTTCTTCTGCGCCGCCGTGGTGCCCATCTTCACCAGCGACCACGAATGCAGGATATATTCCTGGATCGAGGCGCGAATCCACCACATGGCATAGGTCGCCAGCCGGAAGCCGCGCTCGGGATCGAAGCGCTTGACCGCCTGCATCATGCCCACGTTGCCCTCGGAAATCAGCTCGGATACCGGCAGGCCATAGCCGCGGTAGCCCATGGCGATCTTGGCCACCAGCCGGAGATGGCTGGTCACCAGCTGGTGGGCCGCCTCGGTATCGCCATGCTCGCGCCAGCTCTTGGCGAGCATGTATTCCTGTTCCGGCTGCAGGATCGGAAACTTGCGAATCTCCCGCAGGAACTGGGAAAGCGAGCTGTCCGAGATCGGTCCGGGAACGCTGCGCAACGCGCCTGCCATGGTCATGATTCTCCTTATGCCGTGGCGAATCGAGGTCTTAGCACTCGTGCCCGAAGAGTGCTAGGGCCAATTCGTTAATATGTGGTTAAGAATAATGAAATCAAGTTTAGCCATATTTTCGATCCCTGTACAGCAATACTTACATCGACTCCAGAGAGTCCGCTAACGCCTTGATGTCCGGCGGCAAGGCGCTCTCGAATCTTAACCGATCGCCGCCGATCGGGTGATCAAACCCGATCAAATGCGCGTGAAGCGCCTGCCGGCCCAAATCGCGCACCGCCGCCGCCGCGCGCCCCGCCGATGGACCGCCGCCGATTTCGGCCTCCAGCCGGGCCAGCAGCCGGCGGCTGGCCCCGCCATAGGACGGATCGCCGATCACCGGGTGGCCGATATGCGCCAGGTGCACCCGGATCTGGTGCGTCCGCCCGGTCAACAGCCGGCATTCCAGCCGCGCCGCCAGAATGCGCCCCTGGGCGCCGTAGCGGGCGACGGTCCGGTAGCGGGTAGCGGCGATCCGGCCGCCGCGCCGCAATACCGCCATTTTCTTGCGGTTCCTGGGCGAGCGGCCGATATTGCCGGTGATCTCCCCGGCCGCCGCGCCGCGATCGCCCGCCCCGTTACCGCCCGCCAGGCCCGGCGCGCCCCAGACCAGCGCCGTATAGGCGCGCTCGATCCCGCGCGCCTTGAAGGCGGCGGCCAGGGCGGCGTGGGCGCGGTCGTTCTTGGCCGCGACCATCAGCCCCGAGGTGCCCTTGTCGAGCCGGTGCACGATGCCGGGACGCCGCTCGCCGCCGATTCCCGACAAACTATCGCCGCAATGGGCGATCAGCGCATTGACCAGGGTCAAATCCGGATTGCCGGGAGCGGGATGGACAACCAGGCCGGCGGGTTTGTCGATTACGATCAGAGCCTCGTCCTCGTATACCACGTCGAGCGGGATCGCCTGCGCCTTCGGGGTGGCGGAAACAGGATCGGGCACAAAGATGGCGAAAGTTTGACCCTGTTTGACCCTCCGATCGGGGTCCGATATCGTCTCTCCGCCAGTGGAGCCATGCCGCGGCGACACATGGCGCAGAGACACATGGCCTTGCCGGATCAGCGCCTGAATGCGCGCCCGCGAAAGCAGCGGCGCCAGCGCCGCGGCGAGCACCCGGTCGAGGCGCTGGCCGGATTCGCCGGGGCCGGCGGTGGCGGTCAGAATTTGCCCGCCGCGGCCGGATTCGGCGGAATTCATCGGCGGGGGCGCTTTCCCCGGATTGCTGGGCTGGCTCATGGCCGGGAGAGTGGACCGCAAATCATGAAGGCACTCAAGGGCCTCGTCATCGGCATGGGGGTACTGATCGTCGCCGGTCTCGGCGTGATCGTCGTCACCCTATACAACCGCGCTTCCGCGCCCGGGGATAGCGGCGTGGATCGGGGCGGGGATCGGGGCGGGGATCGGGGCGTGGAGGCGGCCGGCGGCGCGCCCCTTCCCGCCTTCGGCACGGCGCGCCTCTTCCTGCCCGCCGGCGGCGCGGTGCTCGGCATGACGGCGGCCGACGGGCGCCTGCTGCTGCGCGCGCGGCACGCCGACGCCAGCGAATGGATCTACATCGTCGACCTCGCCAGCGGCGCCACCCTCGGCAAGATCGAAGTGACAAAAGGGGAGTGAGCGGCCGGCCAAAGGCCCCACACTTCCCCTCTACCCCAGCGCGCGGGCGATCAGGTGGCCGGCCAGGATCGTCCCCAGGATCAATACGGCCCAGCCGGCCGAAGCGGCCGCGATGACGAACGCCAGGCGCAGCGGCGCCGGCCAGGGACGAAGGGGCGGGGGCGCCCCGCCGCCGGGCGAGGGGCGCGAGGCGCCGGCGACGGGGCCACGCGGACCGGTACGGTCCGCGCCGTTCCATCCGGGCGTCCGGCGCGCCGGGAAGCGGGCGCCGATCATCGTCCAGAGTCGGCGCGCCGGGAAGCGGGCGCCGGTCATCGTCCGGCTCCGGCACGCCCGGCTCCGCCGATCGGCCGGAAGGTCCCGGACCCGATGCCGGGTTGGCCACGGACCGCGGCTTGCGGCGGCTCGTTCGTCTGCAACATCGTTACCCGACCCAGTACATTATTATTGTCTAGCATCAATATATGTTGAGAATACGGCAAGTATAAGGCGGTGAAGTATTTTTCATTTATTTATAATAATACGATTTATTGTCTTATCATTATGAGAATTACTTGTTTTTATTTTCAATACCAATATAGACCGTGCCCGGCATTGTCGCCGGCGCGGCCGGAGCGCGCCGCGATGGCCGCTCACGCAGGTTTGATCGCGCGTGACGTTGCGGCGGCCGGCGGCGTACCCAGATTCAGGCCATGAGACAGCGCCACCCTTCATCCGCCGGGCGCCGGGCGCGCTGGCGCATCGCCGGCGTTGCCGCCGCGCTGCTGGCCGTTGCATTTGCCTTTGCCGTTGTCGTCGCCGATGCGCCGGCACGGGCCGAGGCGAGGCCCGCGCCGCCGGCGCCGGCGGCTACGGCGGAGGGCGAGCGGCCGGAAATCAGCGGCGACCCGTCCAAGCCGCGCCGGCACTTCCGGCTGCGCAACCCGGCCCAACTGGAGCCGGCCGAGGCCGAGCGGGTCTATCGCGGACTTGCCGGCGAAATGGCGGCAGGCTACCGGCTCTCGGGCGATCCGGTGGCCAAGGCTTATAGCGGCTGGCGGCGCTATAACATTGCGCCGTACCGCTCGGCGACGCACGGCAACCGCTATCTCAACAACTACGCCAACGCCAGGGCGCGCGCCTATGGCCGCTTCGAGGCGGCGGGCCGCCTGCCGGTGGGATCGGTGATCGCCAAGGACAGCTTTACCGTGACCGAGGACGGCGCCGTCCATCCGGGACCGCTGTTCATCATGGAAAAGATGCCGGCGGGCTTCAAATACGTCACCGGCGACTGGCGCTATGGCATGATCATGCCGGACGGCAGCGTCTTCGGCGTCACCGACGGGCTCGGCGCCCAGCGCGTCGAATTCTGCATCGCCTGCCATCTGGCCCGCGAAGAGCTGGACCACCTGTACTTCATCCCCGAGGAGTATCGCGCGCCGCCAAGGGGATAGGATCTATTCCTCGGCGCCGGGTTTGCGGCCGAGGGCGATCAGCGCCGCCTCGGTCCGGTTGGTCACGCCGAGCCGTTTCATGATCTGCCGCAGGTGCGCCTTGACCGTGTTCTCGCTGATGCCGAGCTCGTGCGCGATCAGCTTGTTGGGGCGGCCCCTGCCGATGAGTTCGAGCACCTGGCGCTGGCGCGGGCTTAGCTCCGACAACAGTGCGCCGAACCGCTCGCGCGCACGATCGACGGCGGCCCGGGCGGCGGTATTGGAGGTCAGGAGCTCGACGATCAGGTCGGGCAGGTAGATGCCGCCGGCGGCGACCAGGCGCAGCGCCTCGACCATGATGCGGCTGTCCAGGATGGTCGGGATGAAGGCCCGGGCGCCCCGCCGCATCACCGCCAGAATATCGTCCACGTCGCGCAAATCCGCGACCACCGCGATGGGCACGCCGGACGCCTGGCGGCGCAGGGCCTCGAGACGCCGCAGATCTTCCTCCAGGCCCGGATCCAGCGAAATTACCACCAGCCCGATATCGCCGTTGTCGGCGATGCGCGCCTCCAGGCCGGCCAGGTCGCTCACCTCCTCGACCGTGATTTCCGGATCCAACTGTTCGATCGCGACCTTGAGCGCTTCGCGCCACAAGGACCGCGCGTCGGCGACCAGAATGTGAAGCGGACGAGCATAATTGTCGGCGACCGGCATTCGAAGTCCGCCCGTTCCTCGTTGGTTTGTCCGCGATGCGGGAAAACGCGAAATTACGCAGCCTGAATAGCCCCGATCCGTATGCAATCATTCAGTTTAGAATGCAACTAATTACAACGAATTATAGACATCCGTAATCAATTCGGGCGATAGCTGGCCGCCGATTCCTAACCCATACGGGCTATTTTGGCCCCTATGGGCGACACCCGTTCGATGCCGGGTCGGGATCAAACGGCTTGGCCGCGCGGGCTAGTGGTAAAAATCCAACATATGGTACCCATAGGATCGCCTATCCCGTTTC
>CBDVDY010000076.1:0-11710 GCA_965372875.1 uncultured Alphaproteobacteria bacterium
GGCGGCGGCGGCGCGGCCCGGACCACGGGCGGTGCGGGCGGCGGCGCGCGCGGTGCGGCCACCGGCGGCGGCGGGCGTTGCTCCTCCGGCCGCGCCTCGGACGGTCGCTTCTCGTCCGTTCGGTTCAATGGCACCAGCCGGATCGGGGCGTCGGTCGCGACCCCCGACTCCGCGATCTGCCGCGCCGGCGCGCCCGTCCCTGGCCACGCGGCAAGACCCCACGACGGCATGCCGCCGATGAGCGGCAGCGCGGATAGAAGAATGATACCGCTAGCGCGGAAACCGCTCATTGGGGATGACCTTCTCGACCGACTTGGTCGGCGCCTCGAGGTTGACACCGGCGAGGATCACGCCACCGCCGATGATAACGACGGCGGCGGCAAGAGCGATAATGTAGTATCGTGTCTTGATCATGGCGGACACCCGAGCGCTTGGCGAAACGGGGCGAGCACTGGCTAGCCCGAGCGGACTTTACCGGCGTTGTGCCGATTTGGCGACAGGCATAGCGGTATTATGTTAAGTAAGTTTGCAAGTATGGTGATTTTACGGCAGTTGACGCGCTTCACAACCTCCTTGCCGCGCGGCGGGCAATCGCGCGCCACGGCCCCGCGGCGGCCTAGTGGTAAAAATCCAACGTATGGTACCATTTGTTGGATTCTTACCACCAGCATGTCGAAATGACCGGCACACCGGACCAGCCGATCGATAAAAGCATCGTTTTGGTCGGCCTCATGGGGGTTGGCAAGAGTTGCATCGGCCGGCGTCTGGCCGATCGCATCGGCCTGCCCTTCGTCGACGCCGACGCGGAGATCGAAGCCGCCGCCGGCTGCGACATCGAGGACATTTTCGATTTGCACGGCGAGGCCGCCTTTCGCGACGGCGAACGCCGGGTCATCGCCCGGCTGCTCGACGGACCAGCCAAGGTGCTGGCGACCGGCGGCGGCGCCTTTATCGACGATTTGACCCGCGCCAAGATTCGCGAACGCGCCATTTCGGTGTGGCTCAGCGCCGACATTGACGTTCTGGTGGCGCGCGTCTCCCGCCGCAGCAACCGGCCGCTCCTGAAGAACGGCGATCCACGAAAGGTTCTCGAAACCCTGATGGCCGAGCGCGACCCGATTTACGCCACCGCCGACATCGCGGTCCGTGGCGGCGACGGCCCGCCGCGAACCACCGTCAACGCCGTGATCAGGGAGCTGTAACGGTTGCTGGGATTCATGCTCGGCCGTCCGGCCAAGGCGCGCAGGAAAGCGCCGGCATGAACGACACCGGTTCGGACCAGGCGGCGCCCGATCGGGTACGGGTCGATCTTGGCGTTCGCGGGTACGATATCCTGGCCGGGCGCGGCCTCCTTGCCCGGGCCGGCGCGCTCATCGGCCCGCTAATCGCGCAGCGTCGGGTCGCGATCGTTACCGACGGCACGGTGGCGGATTTGCATCTCGCAACGCTCACCGGTTCGTTGGACGCGGCCGGCATCGCCCACGACACCGTCGTCCTGCCGCCCGGCGAGAGCGCCAAATCCTTTGCCGGCTTCGAGGAGCTTGTCGACTCGCTCCTGGCCGCCAGAGTAGAGCGCGGCACGACGCTGATCGCGCTCGGTGGCGGGGTCGTCGGGGACATGACCGGTTTTGCCGCCAGCGTCATCCGCCGCGGCACCGATTTCGTGCAGGCGCCGACCACGCTGCTCGCCCAGGTCGACAGCTCGGTCGGCGGCAAGACCGGCATCAACAGCAAGCACGGCAAGAACCTGATCGGCGCCTTTCACCAGCCGCGCCTGGTGCTGGCCGACACCGCTACCCTCGACACGCTGCCGCGCCGCCAGTTCCTCGCCGGCTATGCCGAAATGGTCAAGTACGGGCTGATCGCCGACGCCGAATTCTTCGCCTGGCTCGAATCCCAGGGCGCCGGCCTCGCGGACAACGAGGATTCGCTGCGCCGGGCGGTGATCAGGAGCTGCGCCGCCAAGGCCGCCTTCGTCGCCAGCGACGAACGCGAGATGGGCCGCCGCGCGCTGCTCAATTTCGGACACACGTTCGCTCACGCGCTCGAGGCGGAGACCGGATACAGCGACGCGCTGCTGCATGGCGAGGCCGTCGCCATCGGCATGGCGCTGGCGTTCGAGCTGTCGGTTCGGCTTGGCCTGTGCCCGGCCGAGGACGCCGAGCGGGTTCGCCGCCACTTCGCCGAGATCGGCCTGCCGGCGGGGCTTGGCGGCAAACGCCTGGCCGGACGCGCCTGGCAAGCCGATACACTGATCGGACACATGCGCCAGGACAAGAAAGTGCGCGACGGCCGGGTCGCGTTCGTCCTGACGCGCGGCATCGGCGAGGCGTTCGTCGCCGACGACATCGACCTGGCCGCGGTGCGCGATTTGCTGACGGACGCGATCGGTTGACACACGCGGTCGGTTGATGGGGCCGGCGCGATCCCCGCAGCCTATCGAATTGGAGCCTAGGAGTACGTCATGGAACCGGTTTTATTGATCTCCATCGGCGCGATAGCCGTCCTGTTGCTGCTCTCGGCGTTCTTTTCGGGCTCCGAGACGGCGCTGACGGCTGCGTCGCGGCCGCGCATGCATCAGCTCGAGCGGCAGGGCGATCGCCACGCCGCCACGGTGAACCGGCTGAGCGAGCGCAAGGAACGGCTCATCGGCACCATTCTCCTGGGCAACAACCTGGTCAACATCATGGCCTCGGCTCTGGCGACCGGCGTGCTGATCGGCATGTTCGGCAGCGCCGGCATGGCCTATGCCACGGCGGTCATGACCGTTCTCATCCTGATCTTCGCCGAGGTGCTGCCCAAGACGGTCGCCATCAACCGGTCGGAGCAGATTGCGCTCGCGGTCGCCCCGCTCATGCGGGCGCTGGTCGTCGCGCTGTTTCCGATCACCCGGTCGGTGGAGCTTATCGTGCGCGGCACGTTGCGCGTGTTCGGCGTCGATATTCACGATCGGCTCGGCCTGGGGGGCGAGGAGGAATTGCGCGGCGCCATCGAACTGCACGATGCGGGACCCGAACAGGAAGTTCGCGACGAGCGCATGATGCTGCGCAGCATCCTCGATCTGGGCGACGTCGATGTCGGCGAGATCATGACCCACCGGGGCGGCGTGGTCATGGCCGAAGTGGACCAGGAGCCTCGGAAATTGGTCGAGGAGGTGCTGGCCAGCCCCTATACGCGCATCCCGCTGTGGCGCGACGAGCCGGACAACATCGTCGGCGTGATCCACGCCAAGGCGCTGCTGCGGGCGGCGCGGGCCGAGACCGCCGATCTCGGTGACCTGCATATCGAGGATGTCGCGACCGCGCCCTGGTTCATTCCGGAATCGACCAGCCTCCTGGACCAGCTTCGCGCCTTCCGTCATCGCCAGGAGCATTTCGCGCTGGTTGTCGACGAGTATGGCGCGCTTATGGGCATCGTCACGCTCGAAGACATCCTCGAGGAGATCGTCGGCGAGATCGCCGACGAGCACGATCTGCCGGTCGCCGGCGTGCGGACGCGGCCGGACGGCTCCTACATCGTCCGCGGCACCACCACGATCCGCGACCTCAACCGCGAGTTCGAATGGCGCCTGCCGGACGAGGACGCGGCCACGCTGGCCGGCCTGATCATGCACGAAGCACGGCGGATTCCGGAAATCGGCCAGGTCTTCGCCTTCCACGGCTTCCGGTTCGAAATCGTCCGGCGCAAGAAGAACCAGATCACGCTGATCCGTATCTCCCCCCTGGAGATGCCGGAGTTGCATGCCGCCGGTTGAGGAGCGGCGGCTTGACCGTCCCAGGAGGCGCTTTATATTGCGTTGCAACATAAATCGCCGGAGACCGTCATGCCGCTATCACCGCCCGCGCCGCGAGAGGCGTTCCACGAGCGCCGAATCGCCTGCACCGGATATCGTCGCGAAGACGGCTTGTGGGATATCGAGGGACACCTCGTGGATTCCAAGACCTACGATTTCGAGAGCTCGTTCCGCGGCGACGTAAAAGCGGGCACGCCGGTGCACGAGATGTGGGTTCGCCTGACCATCGACAAGGGACTCACGGTGCGGGCGGTGGAGGTGGTCACCGATGCCGGCCCGTTCCCGTCCTGCCCCGACATCACGCCCGCTTTTCAGGCGCTGGAAGGGTTGACCCTCGGGCTGGGCTGGAGCCGCAAGGTGCGCGAACGCGTCGGCGGCATCAGGGGCTGTACCCACATCGTCGAATTGCTGGGCCCCCTGGCCACGACCGCGTTCCAGACCATGTATTCGCGCGCCGGTCGCGAACAGGTCGAGAGCAAGGAGAAGCCGAAGCGGCGGCCGCTGCACATAGATTCCTGCCATGTGCTCAGGAGCGACGGCGAGGTCGTCAAGCGGGCCTGGCCCGACTATTACACCGGATCCTGACCCCGACGCTCGCGCGCGGCGGACAGGGACGGCTTCCCGGCACGGCTGGCGAGACGGCTTTCGGCGTCGGCCAGGGCCGTCAGCAAATATTGGACAATCTCGGCGCGGATGGAGGCGGTCAGGTTCGAGCCGTGACGCGCCTCGCGCGCCCGCGAACAAAAATCAAAAATTGTGATTCCCTCGCGGGCGCTGATGTCCGCCAGCGCCTGCCACATGACGGGTTCGAGCCGGACGCTGGTGCGCCGGCCAACCACCCTGACATTGCGGCTGACAAGGGAACTCGGCATCGGCGCTTGTCCTCTCCACCCCGATTCTCACCACCCCGACCGGGAGCGCGCCACCGGCCGCCACGCGCGGCGCGGGGCTTGGGTCGCGGTGCTCCCGGGCGCATAGTCTACACAGCCAAACGGATGATACAACATACAATTGTATTAACAATCTTAATTTTTTATCTTAGGTTGCATACAATGGTATGCAGATGGCCGGCGGCGCGAGCGGCCGCTAGGCGCGGCTCGATTCCTCGGGGGTTTGGGTGGTCAGCGCCAGGGCGTGTACACGCTCGCGCATCTCCTCGGCAAGCAGGCCATAGACCAGACGCTGACGCTCGACCCGCGACTTGCCGGCGAAGGCGCCGGCGACGATCAGCAGCCTGAAATGCGATTCGCCGCCCTCGCGCGCGCCGGCGTGGCCCGCGTGCTGGTCGGATTCGTCGATGATCTCGAGCCGCTCCGGCGCCAGAGCGGCGGTGAGTTTCTGGCGCATTGTCTCGGCGACGCTCATGGCACGGCCAAGGTGGGTCGCGCCCGCGCCCGAGTCAAGCCGCCGGCGGACGCCGGGGCGCTCAAATCTTTGCCAATACGTTAACTTTCGGCGGCTAGCCTGAGGCATCACATCTTGCCACCGGGAATCGGAATCCCCATACTCCGGCTATGCCCACGATGAACGAAGACGGAATCGACCCGGCGAACCCGTGGAAAAAGGCCGAACCCGAAATCCGGCCCTGCGCCTATGACGGCTGCGCCGAGCCCGGCGAATACCGCGCGCCGCGGTCGCCCGGCCAGCTCGATTCCTACATATGGTTTTGCCTCGAACATGTACGCGCGTATAATAAGGCATGGAATTTTTACGCCGGCATGAGCGAGGACGAGATCGAGGCGCAGATTCGGTACGACACCGTTTGGCAGCGCCCGACCTGGCCGCTGGGCGACCGCGCGTCTCCGGCCGGCAAGGATAATCCCGGGGACTGGCGCGACGTCTTCGAGTTGTTCGAGGAGGCGAAGGCCCGGCGCGGACGCTACGCGCCGCCGCTCGACCACGCGCCGACCGAGGAAGACCGCGCCCTGGTGGCGCTGGACCTCGATTCCTCGGCCACGCTGGCGACGGTCAAGGCGCGCTACAAGGAACTGGCCAAACGCTACCATCCGGACGCAAACGGCGGCGATAAATCCGCCGAAGACCGGCTAAAAGGCATAAACCAGGCATATTCGGTCTTGAAAAACGCGCTGCAACAGTAATACTCGGCGCCCGCTTTTCGATTTCGGAAAACTCGACATGGCTTCTGCAAACATCATCGATACGGCCCACGAGGGCAGCGACCTCCCGGATATCACGATATCCGTTCGCCAGACCTTCGGCCTCGACATCGATATGGACGTACCGGCCTTCAGCCAGACGGCCGAGCTGGTCCCCGATATGGACGAGGCTTATCATTTCGACCACGAGACGACATTGGCGATCCTGGCCGGCTTCGCCTATAACCGGCGGGTTCTGATCCAGGGCTATCACGGCACCGGCAAATCGACGCATATCGAACAGGTCGCGGCGCGGCTCAACTGGCCCCTCATCCGCATCAACCTGGACAGCCACATCAGCCGCATCGATCTTGTCGGCAAGGACGCCATCGTCCTGCGCGACGGCAAGCAGGTGACCGAGTTCCGGGAGGGGCTGCTGCCCTGGGCCTTGCAGCACCCGACGGCGCTGTGCTTCGACGAGTACGACGCCGGCCGGCCCGACGTGATGTTCGTGATCCAGCGGGTGCTGGAGGTCGATGGCAAGTTCACGCTCTTGGACCAGAACAAGGTGATCCGCCCGCACTCGGCCTTTCGCATGTTCGCCACCACCAACACCATCGGCCTGGGCGATACGACCGGCCTGTATCACGGAACCCAACAGATCAACCAAGGTCAGATGGACCGCTGGAACATCGTGGCCACGCTCAATTACCTGCCGCACGAAGATGAGATGAAGATCGTGCTGGCCAAGAGCCCGGACCACAACAATGCGGAGGGGCGCGAGCTCATAAGCGCCATGGTGGCGGTCGCCGACCTGACGCGCGCGGGCTTCGTCGCCGGCGATATATCCACCGTCATGTCGCCCCGGACGGTCATCACCTGGGCCGAGAACGCGACTATCTTCAACGATGTGGCGTTCGCCTTCCGGGCCACGTTCCTGAACAAGTGCGACGAGATCGAGCGCTCCACGGTGGCCGAGTACTATCAGCGCTGCATGGGTACCGAACTGCCGGAATCGGGAACCGCCACCGTCAAGAACTGACCGATGTCGCAAAAAGACAATCCGGTCGAGGCCTTTCGTCAGATCACCGCCGCGACGATGCGCGCGCTCGCGCACGAAACCGAAATCAGCGTCTCCTTCACGCCGGACCACCCTTCGCTGGCCGGCACCGAGGCGCGCCTGCCGCTGCCCTCGCGCGATCTGGCGCCCGACGAGGTGGCCGAGCTGCGCGGGGAGGCCGACGCCATGGCTCTCAACCTGCGCCATCACGACGCCGAGGCCCACGCCAAGCGGATGCCCCGCGGCAGCATCGCCCGCCGCATCTTCGATTCGGTGGAGCAGGCGCGCTGCGAGGCGCTGGGCGCGCGGCGCATGGCCGGGGTCAAGATGAACCTTTCGGCCGCGCTCGAGCGGCGATGCGCCGAAGAGGGCTACGACCAGGTCACCGGCCGCGACAATTCGATGCTTGCCGAGGTCATTGGATTGCTCGCCCGGGAGGAACTGATGGGGACGCCGACGCCGGCCACGGCGCGGCGCATGGTCGATTCCTTCCGCGCCTCGGTCGAGGGGCGCGCGGGCAAGGACCTGTCGGCGCTGTCCAAGGTCCTGGAGGACCAGGAAGCGTTCGCGCGGGTGGTTCGGCAACTGATCCAGGACCTGGCTCTGGAGGACGACGACAGCGAAGCCGGCGACGACGAGAACGCCGCCAGCCAGGGCGAGGAGGACCAGGATTCCGGCGAGGGCGGCGACGGCGACGAGGCCATGGGGGCGCAGCCCGGCATGGACGCCGATTACGAGGACAGCGATTCGGGCGACCAGGGCGAAGGTGCCAGTGAGGAGTCCGAGGCCGAGATGATGGCCGGCGCCGGCGACGAGGAGCCGGCCGGACCCGGCCGGGCCATGCGCCCCGAGGACAGCTTTTCGGACCGCCGCAACGAGGAGCCCTATCGCGCCTTCACGTCCCGCTTCGACGAGGTCGTCGACGCCGAGGCGCTGTGCGACCCGGACGAGCTGGGGCGGCTCCGGCAGCAGCTCGACCAGCAGCTCGCCAACGTCCAGAGCGTGATCGTGCGCCTCGCCAACCGGCTGCAACGCCGCCTGCTCGCCAAACAGCTGCGATCCTGGGAATTCGACCTGGAGGAAGGGCTGCTGGACACCGCGCGGCTCGACCGGGTCGTGGTCAACCCGCTCTTTCCGCTTTCGTACAAGCGTGAAAAGGACACCGAGTTCCGCGATACCGTGGTCACCCTGTTGATCGACAATTCGGGCTCGATGCGCGGGCGGCCCATCACGGTGGCGGCGATGGGCGCCGATATCCTTGCCCGCACGCTCGAGCGCTGCGGCGTCAAGGTCGAGATTCTCGGCTTTACGACGCGGGCCTGGAAGGGCGGGCAGTCCCGCGAAACCTGGCTGGCCGGCGGCAAGCCGCCGCGGCCGGGGCGTTTGAACGATCTGCGCCACATCGTCTACAAGGCGGCGGACGCGCCGTGGCGTCGGGCGCGCAAAAGCCTCGGCCTGATGCTGCGCGAGGGTATCCTCAAGGAGAACATCGACGGCGAGGCGCTGTTGTGGGCGCACGAGCGGCTTCTGGGCCGGCCCGAGCAGCGCCGCATCCTGATGGTTATCTCGGACGGCGCGCCGGTCGACGACTCGACGCTCTCGGTCAATCCCGGCAACTATCTCGAGCGCCACCTGCGGGACGTCATCGAATGGATCGAGACACGCTCGCCGGTCCAGCTGGTGGCCATCGGCATCGGCCACGACGTGACGCGCTATTACCGGCGAGCCGTGACCATCGTCGACGCCGAACAGTTGGGCGGCACCATGATGGACCAGTTGGCCGAGCTGTTCGACGAGGAGGAGGGCCGGCCGCAACGCCGCGCCCGCGGTTCGGCCGACGCGCGCATGGGCGCCCGCCGGCGCGCCATGCACTGATCGAGCCCCGGCCGAAACGCGGCGTGACGGCCATGCGCGCCCTGTCCGTCCTCGCCGCGATCATCGCCGTGGCCGCCATCGCCGATCCACCAGGCGAGGCGCGCGCCGCCGCCATCGAGATATCGGCCAGGCCGGTGGCGCTTCATCCCGGCCAGCCCATGCTGGACCGGGTCGGGCGGCTGGTTTACCGGGGCGGCCTTGCGCTTACTTCCGGCCATTCGCAATTCGGCGGTTTCTCCGCCCTCGAGATCAGCGCCGACGGGGGCACGCTGCTTGCCGTTTCCGACTATGGCGCCTGGCTGCTTGCCACGCTTGTCTATGATCGAAACGGCCGGTTAGCCGGCATCTCGGGGGGCGAAATGGGCATGATCCCGGGTCCGGGCGGGCGTATGCTGCGCCGCCTGGAGCGCGACGCCGAATCGCTCGCCCGCCTGCCGGACGGCACGCTGATCGTCGCCTTCGAGCACGCCCACCGGCTGCGGCGCTACCCGGCGAGCCCGCTTCCCTTCGCCGGCCCGCCCGAACCGGTCCCGCAACCGCCTGGGCTGCGCTCCGCGCCGAGAAATGGCGGCATCGAGGCACTCGCCCGACTGGCCGACGGGCGCCTCCTGGCAATCACGGAAAAGCAGAAAGCCGGCCCCGACGAATTCACCGCCTGGATCGGCGAGGGGCGGCTCTGGCGGCCGCTCAGCTACGCGCGCACCGGCAATTTTCATCCGACCGGCGCGGCGACCCTGCCGTCCGGGGACGTGCTGATGCTGGAACGCAGCTTTTCCATAATCAGGGGCGCGGCGGCGCGGCTGCAAATCTTGCCGCGCGAAACGCTGCGACCGGGCGTGCGCCTGACCGGGACCGAGATCGCCCGGATCGAGCCGCCGTTGCTGACCGACAATTTCGAGGGCGTGGCCGTCCGCCGGGGCGCCGGCGGCGGCACGCTGATCTATATCGTCTCGGACGACAATTTCAATCCGCTCCAGCGCAACCTGCTGCTGATGTTCGCGCTCCAGCCCTGAGGCGCCGACAAAAAAGCCCGCCGGGCGGCGGGCCATAGGGTTGGTGATCCGAGGCGCGCGCGTCAGGCGCCGGCCGATGCCTTGGCCGATACCTTGGCCGCCGCCTTGACGATGCGCCGCTTGAGACGCTTTCCCTCGTCGGTCAGCTTGCGGCTCGACGCTCCCATGAGATAGGCGTCGAGGCCGCCCTTCGATTCGATGGTGCGGATCGCGTGCGGCGTCAGGCGCAGGCGCACGGTCTGACCGAGCGTCTCGCTCAATAGCGAGGTGTACTGCACGTTCGGCAGGAACCGCCGGCGAGACTTGTTGTGGGCGTGGCTGACGTTGTTGCCGGTCAGCACGCCCTTGCCCGAAATCGCGCATCTTCGCGCCATGGCACCGTCCTCGATCCGATGTCTGTGCGGAAACGAATGGCGGGCCCAATGCGGCCCGTCCGAACCGGATATTTAAGCCCTGACCCGGGCGCCGTCAAGTCGAATCGCGGCCCAGGAACGCCCGGATCAGGGCTTCGGCGGCGGTTCCCGGGGCGATCTCGCCCGCCGCCACGCCGGCCTCCAGCTTGGCCACCTGGCGCGCGACGCCGGGATGCTGGCGGAACGCCGCCATCAGGCTGTCGGAGACCTCGCTCCACATCCAGGCGCGGGCCTGGCGCTGCCGGCGGGCCGCGAGATCACCGCTCGCGTCCACCGTTTCCCTATATTTTTCAACTTCTTGCCAAATTTCGCCGATGCCGGTGCCGTTCAGCGCCGAGCATTGCAGCACCGGCGGCGTCCAGCCCGGCAGCGACGGCTTGAGAATGTGCAGGGCGGCCCGGAATTCGCCCGCGGTGCGGCCCGCGGCGGCGGCAAGTTCGCCGTCCGCCTTGTTCACCACCAGCATGTCGGCGAGTTCGACGATGCCTTTCTTCAGGCCCTGCAGTTCGTCGCCGCCGGCCGGCATCATCAGCAACAGGAACATGTCGACCATGTCGGCCACCGCCGTCTCGGACTGGCCGACGCCGACGGTCTCGACGATAACCACGTCGAAGCCGGCGGCCTCGCAGGCAAGCATCGCCTCGCGCGTGCGCCGGGCGACCCCGCCGAGGGCGCCGCCGGTGGGTGTCGGCCGGATATAGGCGGCGTCGTTCTGCGCCAGGGTCTCCATCCGGGTTTTGTCGCCCAGGATCGAGCCGCCGCCGCGCTTGGACGACGGGTCGATGGCCAGGACGGCGACCCGATGCCCGGCCTCGATCAGGTGCAGGCCGAAGGCCTCGATGAAGGTGGACTTGCCGACCCCCGGCACGCCGGTGATGCCGAGGCGGACGGAATCGCCGGCGTGGGGCAGCAGGGCGGCCATCAGCTCGGCGGCCCGTTCGCGGTGGTCGGCGCGCGTCGATTCGATGAGGGTGATGGCCTTGGCCAACGCCCGCCGGTCGCCGTTGCGGACCTGCCCGGCCAGCCGCGACGCGGCGTCGTGGCCGGATTTCGACGGGCTGTCCGCGCTCATGGCCCGCCGCCGGTCATTCGCGCTTGCCCGCGTCCTTGCTGGTGAGCGTGTCGATCAAATCTTGCCGTTCCTGCTCCGAAAGGTCGGCCAGAACGTCCTGCTTCTGCTCGACGATCTTCATGGCCTGGGCGATGATTCGCTCGCGCTCGGGCGTCATTGCCCTGCCGCCGGCGCTGGCCGCCGGCCGCTTGCCGGGTGCCACGCCCCGCCGCCCCTCGGCGCCGCCCGATGCGGGGCGGGCAGCTTGCCGCCGCGCCAAATTGTCGCGCGCCTTTTTCTCCAGGAAGATGAATGCCAGGAGTTTGGAAAAGAAACCCACGATGCGCTTCCCCGATCCCGCGCCCGGAGGCGGATCATACAGCGAGCCACGCGAATGCGCCACCGGCGG
>CBDVDY010000077.1:0-11671 GCA_965372875.1 uncultured Alphaproteobacteria bacterium
TGCCGTCCTGGATCAGCGACACGTCGGTCGAGGTGCCGCCCATGTCGAAGCCGAGCGCGTCCGGGTAGCCGGCGAGCGAGGCCAGGAACGCCGCCCCCGAGACGCCGCCGGCGGGCCCCGAAAGCATCGTGTGGACGGGGGATTCGGAGGCGCGCCGGACGCTCATCAGGCCGCCGTCCGAACGCACGATATTGACATGCGGCGAGAACTGGATGCCGCTCAGCTTATTCTCGAAATTCTCCAGGTAACGGCGCATGCTGGGCCCCACGTAGGCGTTCATCACGGTTACCAGCGTGCGCTCGTATTCCCGGAACTCCGGCAGGATTTCCGAGGACAGCGAGATCGGCAGGTCCACGCCCAGATCCTGGATGATCGCCCGGATGCGCTGTTCGTGCGTCGGGTTGGCGTAGGAATGCAGGAGCGAGACGGTTATCGATTCGATGCCCGCGTCGATCAGCTCCTTGATGGCGGCGCGGGCGTGCCCCTCGTCGAGCGGCGTGACGATTTCACCGCGCGCGTTGACGCGTTCCTTGACGCCCCTTGTGTTTTCCAGATCCGCCAACGGATCCGGCTTGATCATGATCATCCAGCCGGCCAGCGGGCCCGGGGTCTGCGAGCGGGCCATGTGCAGAACCTGCTCGAAATTCTCGGTCACCAGCAGCCCGACCTTCGCACCCTTCTCCTCGAGCACGATATTGGTCGAAACCGTGGTACCGTGCAGCAGGCCCTGGATATCGGACGGTTGAACGCCGGCCTCGTCGATCATCCTTTGGATACCGGCGAGGATCGCGACCGACTGGTCCTCGGGCGTCGACGGCGTCTTCACAAGATGAAGCTCGCCGGTGCCGTCGTTGAACAGCAACAGGTCGGTGAACGTCCCGCCGACATCGATTCCGAGCCGGCTGCTCATGCGATCCCGGCGCAAATATATTTAGCGAAACTCACAAATACCGTCCTGCCTAGAGCGAATTTCGGCGTGCAAAACCACCGGTCGAAACCGGCTGCTTCCGATTGCACGAGCTTAATCCCGATCCCGGTCGCGCCCGGCCCAATGATCCCTGACGGCGGCCATCCGGTCAAGCAATGTTAGCCCGCTCTCCGGCATATTCGGCCGATTCACGCGTGCCAAAGTGGATTTGATTCGGCCGATGTTTGGTATACGATCCGGAACCTCGAATCAGCCCGATACAGCGTTCGCCATGGCCCAGGAAACCGACACCTCGCGCAAGCCCAAATTCTGGTTTGCCCTCATCGCCGTCATCATCCTGTTGATATTCTTGTATTTTTATCAGCCGTTCGAGTCGTATGTCAGTGCCGGCATCCCGCTCATCAAGTCCGACAACATCATATTCTGGTTTACCTCGGTCGTCGGCGTGATCTGTTACGCCATCGCCCACTGGCAGTCGTTCCGCCGGAATATATTTCGCAGCTCGGGCGATCTGAACGCCGAAGAGCTGGTCTTCGATACCCTGCAGACCGCCATCCTGATCGCCGTGATCTTCGCCGCCGGGGCGACGCTTCAGGCCATCGCCATGCTCAGCGAGCATCTCATCGACCGGGGTCCGATCATCGACCCGGCATTCGGCGAAAAGCTCCTGGCGATCGTCCTGTTGGTGATTTTGGCCATCGTCTTCTATCTGTTGCACTACGTGGTGCGCGCGTTCCGGGTCGGCTGGCGCCCGCGCCGGCCCCCGCCCCGGGTGACCACGCCCGGCGCCTCCTAAGCCGTTCATTTCATTCTCAATTTGTACCGGCGGCGGCGGTCGCCGCGGATTCGGCGCGGCCGATTGACGCCGCGGCAAGGCCGGCGCCTGGATTGGCCAGCGCGTTGAAGGCCGCCAACGAGGCCTCGATCCTCTCGCGCGGGATGTCGCGGACGATGAATACGATGCGCGAGCGGCGGTCGCCGTCGGGCCAGGCATCGAGATGGGCCGGCGGATGGACGATGTGCTGCACCCCGTTGATCAGCACCGGGGCATCCACCCCGGCCACGTTGAGCATGCCCTTGATCCTGAGCACCTGCTCGCCGTGGCGGTTGAGCAGCATGGTCATCCAAATTCCGAACGCGGTCCAATCCAGCGCCTCGTCGAACAGCAGGCAGAACGACGACACGTCCTCGCGATGATCGAAACCATGATCGTGCTTGGAAACGGCTGGTCCGCCCTGGGCGCCGAGCCAGACTTCCGCGTCCCGCGCCTTGCCGTCCGGGTCGTAAATATCGTCCGTCAGCAGGCGCTCGGGATCGAGATCGTCCAGCGCCGCCTCGAAGATCGGCGCCGACAGGTTCAGGCGTTTCAGCCGCGCGTGCAGGGAGGCGGTCGCCCCGGCATCGGCGAGGTCCGTCTTGGTCAGCACCAGCCGGTCGGCGGCGGCCGCCTGTTTGACCGATTCGGGATAGGCATCCAGTTGCCGCCCGCCGTTGACCGCGTCGACGGTCGTGACCACGTTGCCCAGCCGGAAATGGTGCTGGATCACCGGCTCGGCCAGGATGGTGTAGGCGATCGGCATCGGGTCGGCGAGGCCCGAGGTCTCGAGCACCACCCGGCGGAATCGTGGGACTTCACCCCGCTCGCGCCGCGAGAACAGGTCGCGCAGCGAGTCCTTGAGATCGCCGCGAATGGCGCAGCAGACGCAGCCGCTTTCGAGCAGCAGGGTGCTTTCGGCGACGTGTTCGAGCAGATGGTGATCGAGCCCCACCTCGCCGAACTCGTTGACCAGGACGGCGGTATCGCGCAATCGCGGCGAGGCCAGCAGGCGCCGCAGCAGAGTCGTCTTGCCGCTGCCGAGAAAGCCGGTGACGACGTTGACCGGAATCAGGGAGGCGTAATCGCTCATCGGCCGCTATCCCGGCCGCCATCCCCGCCGCCGTCTAGGGCGTCCAGCAGCGCCTGGTCCAGCGGGTCGCAGGGCCGCTTGCCGAGCTCCTCGGCCGCCGCCCACAATTGGCTCAGATTGTCGACCAGGACGGTCCGGCCGGTGTGGCTCTTGAGCACGTAGGAGGCGGCCGCCCAATCGGCCAGCGAGAGGCCGTAATGCTTGAGCACTTTGTTGGCCAGACGGGTCCGGTCCTGACGCTCGCGCCGCCAGGTGATTTCGGCGCGGCCGGCAAAGGCGCCGGGGTTGCTGGAGGTATCCGTCCAGTGTTCGCGGCCGCCGAGAACCCCGCACAGGCTGCACATGGCGAATTGCTCTCCAGTCCCGGCTCCCGCTACTCGGCGGCGATCGCTTCGGGCCGCGCCGCCTGATCGCGCGGGTAGCGCCGTTTGAAGTCGTCGGCGATCTCGTCGAAGGTGCAGAAGCGCACGCCCGAATGGCTGGCGATGTGTTCGAACACCCGCTCCAGCATGAGCTGCACCTGCGGCCGGCCCGAGACGTCCGGGTGGATGGTCATGGTGAACACGGCGTAGTCGTTTTCCCGGTAGACCCAGTCGAACTGATCCAGCCACAATTCCTCGATGTCGTGCGGATTGACGAAACCGAAGCTGTTGGGCGCGCTCTTGATGAACATCATCGGCGGCAGATCGTCGAGATACCAACTGCCGGGGATGTCGATCAGGTCGGTTTCCACGCCGCGCACCAGCGGCTTCATCCATTCCTCCGCATCCTTGGAATAGTCGATCGGCGTCCAGCTGTCGCCCACGCGCACATAGAAGGGATGGAAGTCGTTGTTCATCAGGCTGTGGTCGTATTTGATCCCCTTGCGCAGAAGCAGCTCGTTGGTGATGGGGCTGAACTCCCACCACGGCGCCACATAACCCGATGGCCGCCGCCCGGCGACGCGCTCGATCAACTCGATGCACTTGTCCATCACCGCCTCTTCCTGCTCGGGCGTCATGGAGATCGGGTTTTCGTGGGAATAGCCGTGCATGCCGATCTCGTGGCCGGCATCGACCACCATTTTTGTCGTCTCGGGAAAGGTCTCGATCGAATGGCCGGGGATGAACCAGGTCGTCTTGATGCCGAACCGGTCGAACAGGCGCACCAGGCGCGGCACGCCGATCTCGCCGGAGAACAGGCCGCGGGAGATGTCGCACGGCGAATCCTCGCCGCCATAGGAGCCGAGCCAGCCGGCCACGGCGTCGACGTCGACGCCGATGGCGCAGAGGATTTCCTTGTTCCCGCTGCCGCCCCCGCGCACCGAGCGCCGGGCGCCCGGCGCCGAACCCGGCGCGGAGGGCCGAACCAGCGGGCGCGGACGATAGGCCGTTCCGGCCGCGGCGCGGGCATCCCTGACGCCGTATCCGGCGCGCCTGGGTGCCTGGAATGGAGTGGGGCTTGCTTCGTCGCTCATGTCGATACCTCCCGAAATATTATCTGCCGCGCCGCGCCGGACCGCCGCCGGCCGTTCCGCCGGCTTTTCTTCGTGATACAAGCCCTTCCGGCGGAGATCAAGACGCATCGCCGTTTTTCGGCCGCCGGGCTGTCAATTTGCGGGCCGCCGATTGATCGGCGGGCGGACAAATGTTATCAGGGGAATGACGGAATAATGAGCCGCCGCGGGTGCAACCCCCAAGCCACTGGGGCAATTCCATTCGGGAGGACTGGCATGGCCGACTGGCGCGACGAAACGCTCGACGATTACCAAAGCAAGGGCTTGGCGGTGCGCATGGGGTACGGCGCCAAGCCGGTCCTTCTGGTGGTCGATTTTATCAACGGATTCACCGATCCGTCGTCGCCTCTGGGCGGTGACCTGACCAGCGAATTGGCGGCGACCAACGAGCTTTTGGCCGGCTTCCGGGCCGCCGGTCTGCCGGTCGTGTTCACCATTATCGCCTACGAGCCCGATTTGCGCGACGCCGGCATGTGGATCAGGAAGGTCCCCTCGCTCGAAGTCCTGATCAAGGGCACGCGGATGGTCGAGGTGGACAATCGGGTCGCGCCGCAAGCCGGCGAATACGTGGTCGGAAAGAAGTTCGCCAGCGCCTTTTTCGGCACCGATCTCGACACCTATTTGAAGGCGCGCGGCGTCGACACCATCGTAATGGCTGGCTGCACCACCAGCGGCTGCATTCGCTCCTCCGCCATCGATTCGATCCAGAGCGGCTACTACACCATCGTGGTGCGCGAGGCGGTCGGCGACCGGGCCGAAGGCCCGCACGACGCAAACCTGTTCGACATCGAAGCCAAGTACGGCGACGTCGTCGGCCTCGAGGACGCCTTGAACTACCTGCGCTCCGTGACCTCGGGAGGCGAGTTCGCCGCCCGCGTCGGCGACGACTTCAATCGCTGGTGGAACCAGCGTTCCGGCGAGGTCGCCTGAGGCCGGCGGGCATGGAATCGAAGCGACAAAACGGCTGGTCGTCGCCGCTGGACGAGATGCTGGACCGGAACCGGCAGGAGCTGGACCGGCTTCTGGGCCGGCGCCCGGGCGAGGAATCCAGCGAGCGCCCGTCGCGGCGGGAATCGGCGCCGTCACCGCAATACACGCCGCGCCCGTCCGAGGCAAAACCCGCCGCCGCACCGCCACCGCCCGCGAAAACGCCGCCGCCCAGGGATGCCCGGCCCGCGCCCGACAGCAAGCCGACCGGTGATTCCGGCGCCGCGCGGGGCGGCGAAATCGCCGGCAGCGCGGATGGAGTCGCCTTCTCGGTCGGCCTCGACTAGGAATTCCACCGTTTGAAACGTCCCGCTTGTGCTCCCGCTAACGCGGGACTCTGTCCTCGACCCCTCACCCTCCCGCTTCGCGGGTCCCTCCTTCGTCCCCTCTTCGGGGCCGAAGCCCCCAAGGGGCGAGGGGAATTCAGCCGCGCCGCCTAACTCTTCCCCTCTCCCCAGCGAGGGTGAAGGTTGCGAAGGCTTGGCGAGGCGTATAGCCGAGCCTTAGCCGAAGCTGGGTGAGGGGGAAGACGTGTCAAACTATTCGGACTGCGGGCCAGCCGGCCCGTCACTTGGCCGGCGGCAGGGCCTTGATGCGTTTTTCGAGCCGCGCGCGCTCGGGCGCGTCGGCGGGCAGGCGGTCGAGGAGGCTGCGCCACAAGACGCCCGCGATTTCCGAATTGCCGGCCCGCGCCTCGGCGAGCCCCACGTACCACAGGCCCAGCGTGTTGTCGGGCTCGAGCACGAGCACCTTGCGCATCACCTCGACGAAGGCGGCGGGCAGCGTGTCGCCTTCTCCCCCGGCGTTGAGCAGCGCTTCGCCGTAATCGACCAGGACACTAACGTCGTTGGGCGCCAGTGCCGTGGCCCGGGCAAAGGCACTCACCGCCTTGGCCGGCTCGTCAAGGACCATGTAGGAGCGGCCCAGTTGTTTCCAGCCGGCGAGATCGTCGGGGCTTTCTTCTAGACGCGCGGCCAAACGCGCCACCATGCCGCGGATCATTTCCTGTTGATCCGGCGCGCCGCCGGCGCCGGGCGCCGCCTGGGCGCGGTTTCCGGGGGCCTGTTGGTCCAAGGATTCGGCCCGGGCAAACGCCTCGGCCGCGTTTTTCTGCTCGCCAAGCACCTGATAGGACCGGCCGAGCCGCTTCCAGCCCTCGGCGTCGTCGGGGTTCTCCTCGAGCCGCGCAGCCAGCCGCGCCACCATGCCCCGGACCATCTTGGCGCGCTCTTCGGGAGTCATGTCCCGCGCGGCCCGCAGGTCCTCGCCCGAGGGGCCTGGCCGTGGCGACGCCAGAGCTTTTTCCGCTCTGAGGGCCGCCAGATCGATACCGGCGCCTTCCGCCAATTTTCGCATCCGGTCTTGCAGGCCGGCGCGCCAGGGCGCGTCCGGCGGCGCGGACGCCTCCAGATCGATCCAGAAATCGAGCGCCCCCTTTGCGTCGCCGATCTGCGACCGGGCCAGGCCGAGATAATATCGGGCGCGCGGATCGCCGGGTTGGGTGTCCAGCACCTTGTTGAATATTTCGGCCGCCTCCGGGGGCACCGCGCCACCGGCGGCGAAGGTCAACGCCTCGCCGTAGGCGGAGAGAATGATCGGCATGTCGCCGGCGATGTCCCGGGCGCGTCCGAAGGCGCGGGCCGCGTCGGCGAAGCGCTTGATCTCGCGGTACGATCGCGCGATTTCGATCCAGCCGGCAAGGTCGTCGGGCGATTTTTCCAGGCGTTTTTCGAGTTCCGCGATGCGTGCCGCCGAGTCGCGTTGCCGCGCCTGATCCATCAGCGCGCGCCGCGCCTGCTGTTCCGCGAAGGGCTGGCCGGGAAGGTTCGGGTTGCCGCGGTCGAGATAGATCGCCAGCGCGGCGGCGGGGATGACAATGGCGAGTGCCGCCGCGGCAAGCCGCCGCCGGCCGCCGGGCGCGGACGCGGTCTTTTCGACCGCGTCGCCGGCGCTCAACACCCGGCGCTCGATCTCGGCGCGGGCGGCACCGGCCTCGTCCGCGTCGATCAGCCCACGGTCAAGGTCGCGCTCGAGCTCGACAAGCTGGTCGCGGTAAACCTCCAAATCATGGCTGGCCGAGGCCGCCGCCGGCGCCGCGCGCGGCGTTCGCAACAGCGGCCAGAGAATAAGCGCCAGCGCGCCCGCGACGAGCAGGCCAGCGACCGCCCAGACGATCACGGACCATCCCCGTCATCCAGCAGCGCGGCAATTCTTTGGCGCTCGGCATCGCTCAACGCCGCCGCTGGCGCGGTCTTGCGCCGACGGAAGTAGACCGTCAGTCCGGCCAGCCCCAGCACGAACATCACCGCGGGCCCGAACCACAGGACGTAGGTTGTCGGTTTCATTGGCGGCCGCAGCAGCACGAAATCGCCATAACGATCGACGATATAGGCGATTGCGGTCTCGTCGCTGTCGCCCGCAATCAGGCGTTCGCGCAGCAGGATTCGCAGGTCGCGCGCCAGTCCGGCATTGGAATCGTCGATCGACTGGTTCTGGCAAACCAGGCAGCGCAAAATCTGGCTGATGCTTCGCGCCCGCGCCTCGAGCACCGGATCCTTCAGCATCTCGTCGGGCTCGACCGCGCCGACGGACACCATTTGGGCCGTCAAGGCGAGGAGAAAAGCCAACGCCATGATCGCCGCCCTCACGGCTTCAGACTTTCGATAATGGGCAGGATTATTTCTTCCAGATCGCGCGGCATGACGGGCCCGACGTGCTTGTAACGGATGCGGCCCGTGGCATCGACGATGAAGGTCTCGGGCACGCCGTAAACGCCCCATTCGATGCCGGCCCTGCCGTCGGTGTCGGCGCCGATCCGGTGATACGGGTTGCCCATCCGCACGAGCCACGCCTTGGCCTCGTCGGCTTTGTCCTTGTAATTGAGGCCATAGAGCGCGATGTCGGGATCCTTGCCCAGGCGGGTGATCTGAGGATGTTCGACCTTGCACGGAATGCACCACGAGGCGAATACGTTCAGGAGCGACACTTTGCCCCTGAGGTGCGCCGTGCCGAGCGCGCCCGCCGCGCCGTCGATCGACGGCAGGGAGAACTCGGGCACCGGCTTGTTGATCAGCGCCGAGGGAATGATCTTGGGGTCCCTGCCCGACAGCATAAAATAGGCGATCACCGCGGCGATGGCGATGAAACCGACGACCGGCAGCAGGAAGACGAGACGCTTGGACATGTCGTTGCGTTAGACGCCAGCGGGTGCCGGCGCGCCCGCCGCCGCCCTGCCGCTTCGCCGCGGCGCGCCGACGCGGTGGCGCCGGTCGGAAATCGAGACGCAGCCACCCAGGAACATGACCACGGCGCCAACCCAGATCCAGGGCACCAACGGATTGAAATAAATGCGCGTCGCCCAGCCGCCCTTGCCGTCGGCGTCGCCCAGCACGGTATACAAATCGCCGAACCAGGCGGTGTGGATGCCGGCCTCGGTCGTGGGCATGCCTTCGACCGGGTAGACCCGCTTCTCGGGATGCAGGCGCACGTATTCCTCGCCGTTCCGGCTGATCACGAAGGTCGCGCGCTGGGCCGTATAGTTCGGCCCCGGCCGCTCGCGCACGCCTTCGAACCGGTAGCTGTAGCCGGCAACCTCGACCGCGTCGCCCGGCCGCATGTACTGGATGGCCTCGACCCGCCAGGCCGAGGACGCGGTGATGCCGGCGACGGCGATGGCCAGCCCGGCGTGCGCCAGCGCCATGCCGTAGGCCGATCGCGGCTGACGCCGGGCGCGCCGCCAGCTTTCATCGAGGGGCACGCGGAACAGCCGGATACGGCCGGCGAAATCGACGATCACGCCGGCGAACAGCCACGCCGCCAGGGCCATGCCGAGGGCCGGCAGCACGTCGCCGCCGCTCCGCCACCAGGCCAACAGCGCCACCGCCGCGGCAATCGCGAAGGCGAGCCCCAGGCGGTCGAGGATGCCGCCCAGATCGGCCCGCTTCCACGACAACATGGGTCCCGCCGCCATGGCCACGATCATGGGCGCCATCAGCGGCAGGAAGGTGCTGTTGAAATAGGGCCCGCCGACGGAAACCTTGCCGCCGCCGAAGGCGTCGAGAACCAGCGGATACAATGTCCCCAGGAACACCGTCGCCGCGGCGGTCGCCATCAGCAGGTTGTTGAGCAGCAGCGCCCCTTCGCGCGAGACCGGGCGGAACAGGCCGCCGGGCTGGAGCGCCGGCGCCCGCACGGCATAGAGCGCCAGCGATCCGCCGATGGCGATGACGAGCAGGGCCAGGATGAAAAGCCCACGTTCCGGGTCGGTAGCGAAGGCGTGCACCGAGGTAAGCACGCCAGAGCGCACCAGGAACGTGCCGATCAGCGACAGCGCGAAGGTGATGATGGCCAACAGGATGGTCCAGCTCTTCAACGCGTCGCGCTTCTCGACCACGACCGCCGAATGCAAGAGCGCCGTGCCGACCAGCCAGGGCATGAAGGAGGCGTTCTCGACCGGGTCCCAGAACCACCAGCCGCCCCAGCCCAGTTCGTAATAGGCCCACCAGCTGCCGAGCGCGATGCCCAGGGTGAGCGAGCTCCAGGCGACCAGCGTCCAGGGCCGCACCCAGCGCGCCCAGGCGGCGTCGACCCGTCCCTCGATCAGCGCCGCGATGGCGAACGAGAAGGCCATCGAGAATCCCACGTAACCGAGATACAGAAACGGCGGGTGGAAGGCGAGGCCCGGGTCTTGCAGGATCGGGTTCAGCCCGCTGCCGTTGAGCGGCGCCGGGCTGAGCCGGGCGAAGGGATTCGAGGTGAGAATGATGAAGGCGAGGAAACCGGTGCCGATCAGCCCCTGCACCGCCAGCGCCAGCGCCTTCAGACTCGGCCGTAAATTGCCGCCGTAGACGGCGACGGCGGCGCCGAACAGCGCCAGGATCAGCACCCAAAGCAGCATCGAGCCTTCGTGATTGCCCCACACGCCGGTGATCTTGTAAAGCATCGGCTTCGCCGAATGCGAGTTCTGCGCCACGATCGCGACGGAAAAGTCCGACACCACGAAGGCGTGGGTGAGCGCCGCGAAGGCGGCGGCTATGAGCAGGAACTGGGCCAACGCGGCCGGCCGGGCCAACGCCATCCAAGCGGCGTCGCCGCGCATCCAGCCGACGATCGGCAGGGTTCCCTGTACCAGCGCTATGACCAGCGCCAGGATCAGGGCGAAATGGCCGATTTCGGCGATCACTTGTCCTTGCCCTCCTGCCAGCGGCCGGATTTCTTGAGGGCCTCGGTGACTTCGGCCGGCATGTAGTTCTCGTCGTGCTTGGCCAGGACTTCGCTGGCCATAAACACGCCTTCGGGGTTGAACGTGCCTTCGGCGACGACGCCCTGGCCCTCGCGGAACAGGTCGGGCAGCACCCCGCGGTAGGTGACCTTGAGCTCGTTGGCCAGGTCGGTGACGACGAACGCCTGGGTCAGGCCGTCGTCGAGGCGCCGGAAGCTTTGCTCCTTGACCAGGCCGCCGATGCGCAGCCGCTTGCCGGGGGCCGGCGCCTTCTCGGCCACCTGCGTCGGGCTGTAAAAGAAAACGATGTTGTCCTCGAGCGCGGTCAGCACCAGCGCCACGGCGCCGCCGAGGACCAGCATGGCGACGACAATGACCGACAGGCGGCGGTGCTTACGCTTCATCGGGCGTCTCGTCGTCGCGCGCGCGGCGCCGGTCGCCGCCCGCCGCCCGCAGCGCCTCGAGCGCCGCCTGGTTGGCGCGCAAGGTGCGCAGACTGGTGATCAGCAGCCCGACAAGAACCACCACGGCCACGCCAAAGGCCGGCCAAACGAAAGCGGCGTAACCGCCCATCGACAGAAACTCGGAGATCGAATCAACCATGGTCTGCCCAGTCGTCGAAACTGCTCGTGTTGCTAAGTTAAATCATTCTAGGCGGGAAACAATTCGCCGCATTGCGTTAGATCAAGATGAAGTCGCTTGCGCCGGAAGGCGAGTCCGCCACGCTCCTCAGGCGCTGGCGCCGAGACGCGCCAGGCGGGCGGCGCGAAGCCGCTGCGCCAACAGCTCGCCGCGCACCCGCAGCAGCAGAACAGTCGCGAAATAGAAGGAAAACGCGAAGATCATCAGCAAAAGCGGTATCAGCATCGAGGTGTCGATGCTCGGCCCGCCCATGCGCAGCAGGCTGGACGGCTGGTGCAGGGTATTCCACCAATCCACCGAGAACTTGATGATCGGCACGTTGACCGCCCCCACCAGCGCCAGTATCGCCGCCGCCCGCGCCCCGCGGCCGGGGTCGTCGAAGGCGTGCGTCAGCGCCATGTGCCCGAGATACAGGAACAGCAGCACCAAGACCGACGTCAGGCGCGCGTCCCAGACCCACCAGGTGCCCCACATCGGCTTGCCCCAGAGCG
>CBDVDY010000078.1:0-11466 GCA_965372875.1 uncultured Alphaproteobacteria bacterium
GCGTTGGACGCGTTCCGGCGCCATGGGAAAATCTCCCTCAGCGAGACGCGCTGCGGTTTTACTCTAGTAGCGGTGGCGGAAAGCGTCCACGGGCGCAGGTGCGACAAATCGCGCCTCGATTCGCGGCGCGGAGATTGTCCCGATTCCGCGCGCCCCAATGAGAACGATTGGACCTGCCCTTTAATGTCCGTTCTGACTCAATTCCGGACCTTCCCGATACTGTCAGAGATGTCCGGTCTGAGCCATAAGCAGGCTCTTCCGCCGCCGCCCCGGCGCGCGTTGCCGTTACGCATAGGCTTGGCCCCCTTGCCCTATGTCGAAATATCGCAGGCCGCGTTAACGAATTATCATGGCCGGCGGGACATCCTCGAACGGACCGCGCGGTGATGCTCCGAAAGCGCCTTTACTCTGTCATGCCGGCGCCGGCCCGGCCGCGGGCGAGCGATTTCGGGTTGTCCCGCCTTGCACGACCCGGAAGGCAACAGCAAGGCCAGGTTCGATGATCTTTCCGCCTACCGTCCGCGTCGGTGTCGCCCGATGCGCCTAGACCGATCCAATTCTGCGGTCGCCGCTGTCGCGGTTGCGGCGTTCACCGCCTATTGCGCAATTTTCCTCCCGTATCTGTATACCGCCGAGGGGCGCGTCGGGACGGATTTCGGCTACTTCCTGCCGCAGCTTCTGGCCGGCTATTTCTGGTATCAGAACAACGGCGCTCTCTCCGTGCCGTGGTTCACCCCCGCGTTCTGCGGCGGCATCCCTTTTTACCCGAACATGCAGGGCATGTACCTGTCGCTGCCGCAATTTCTGAGCTTCGCGGTCGGGCCGGTGCGGGCGATCCAATTCACCTTCGTCCTCTTCGCGGGCGCCGGTTTCGCCGGGTTCTATGCCTTGCTGCGCGGCGCCTTCCGCGGCGGCCGGTGGGTGGCGCTGGTGGGCGGCGTCATCTTCCTGTTCAACGGGTTCTATGCCTACCGCTTCATCATCGGCCACCTCACCTTTCACGCATTCATGCTGGCGCCGCTGATCGCCGTCTGCGTACTCGCCGGACGGCGGCCCGATGGCGGGCACCGTGTGTTCGACGGCTGGGTCGCCGTCGCCGGGCTGATCATCGCCTACATGGTGCAAAGCGGAATGGTCCACGCCCTGCCGCCGACGCTTATGGGCGTCGCGGTCATTATGCTGGCGCACGCCTTGCTGTTCGGCCCGCGATGGCGTTCCTTCGCGCGGTTCGCCCTGGCCTGCGCGATCGCACTTGTCCTGAGCGCCGGCAAACTCGCCGCCGCGCTGGCGTTCATGGCCCAGTACCCGCGCGACATGCTGCCGCTCATAGGGTTCGACAACATCGGCGTGACCGCGGCGATTGCCGCCCTGTCGCTCTTCTTCGCACCGGCGTGGCCTCTCGGCGTCGACGCGCTGCGCAACAATCTGTGGTTCGAGGACATCAACCTATTCCTCCTCCAGCACGAGTTCGAGTTCGGCGTGACCGCCGTTCCGGCGGTGATTATCCTGTCGGGGCTGGCGTACGGCGCGGCGCGGGCGCTGCGCCGCGTCCCGCGGATTTCCCTGAGCCGGTCCCGGCTCGCAATCCTCGTGGCCATTGCGGGATCGCTGGCGGTGCCGATCCTGCTCAACTGGTACGAGCCGGCCTGGACCGGATTCCTCGAGCAGCTGCCGTACTTCCGCAACAGCATGACAATGATACGCTGGTTCAGCATGTACGTGTTGCTGGCGGCGCTGGCGGCCGCCCTCGTCGTCGGGCGCCTGCCGGCGACGGCGGCCTACCATGCGCCCGTCGCGATTGGGATCATCGTCAGTGTCGTCGCTCTCGTCGCCATGGCCGACCGCTCCTACTACCGGGATCATGCCGACTACGACGGGGCCCGCGTGACCGCCGCCTACCGCGCCGTCGCGAACGGTGCGCCCGCGCCGGCGGTGCGGCACCTCGAATGGCCCCCTGTCGCGAGACGCGATCTGGTGTTCAATCGGCATCGCAACGACGGCCTAACCCGGGGTGCGGCGCAGGTTGAGTGTTATGAGCCCATGTTCGGGCACCGGTTGGAAGAATTCCCGTACGGAGCGCTTCACGAGGGACCGACGCTGTCCGCGCGCGACGGGCTCCTGAATACCAAGAACCCCGCCTGTTATGTTTATCCCGAGGCCAACGACTGCCAACCCGGCGATCATTTTTCCGTGCGGCAAATCGCGGCGGCGCGGGATTTCCTCGCCTACCGGAAGTTTCCTTTCGTCATGCCGTGGTGGCAGCATGCGGCGAACTGGGCCGGCATCGCGGCGCTGATCGCAATGCTGGCCGCCTTAGCTCCGGCGCTGGCCGCGGTGCGATTCGGGCTAGGTCTTAAGGGGAAATTAAGCTAAATCTCGCAATTCATGGGAGAGGCGGAGGTTCGCGCCGCAACGTCGATCCTGGGGGATTCTGGAATGCGGCCCAGTACCATATTGGTCACCGGCGGCGCCGGCTTCATTGGCGGCGCCTTCGTGCGCCGGGCGCTGGCCGGCGGCGTCCGCGTGGTCAATCTCGACGCGCTGACCTATGCCGGCAGCGCGCGCACGCTGGCCGAACTGGAGGACGACGACGGGCACGTCTTCGTGCGCGGCGCCATCGAGGACGGCGAATTGGTGCTCGATCTGTTGAACCGGCATCATCCCTACGCCATCGTCAATTTCGCCGCCGAGACCCACGTCGACCGGTCGATCGAGGGTCCGGGCGCGTTCGTCCAGACCAACCTCGTCGGCGCCTACCAGATGCTGGAGGCGTCGCTCGACTACTACCGGCGCCTGAACCGCGCCATGGCCGACAGGTTCCGCTTCATCCACGTCTCGACCGACGAGGTCTATGGCTCGATCGCCGCGGGCGCCGCCGCCGAGAACGATCCCTACGCCCCGAGCTCGCCCTATGCCGCGACCAAGGCCGGCGCCGACCATCTTGCCCGCGCCTACCAGGTGACGTTCGGCCTGCCCACGATCGTCACCAACTGCACCAACAACTACGGGCCCCGGCAGTACCCGGAGAAGCTGATCCCGGTGATCATCAAGAAATGCCTGGCCGGCGAGGCGATCCCGATCTACGGCGACGGCAGCAACGTGCGCGACTGGCTCTATGTCGACGACCATTGCGAGGCGCTCGGCCGCGTCCTCGCCGACGGCAGGCCCGGCGAGACCTATCACATCGGCGGCG
Source organism: uncultured Alphaproteobacteria bacterium (assembly GCA_965372875.1). GTDB lineage: Bacteria > Pseudomonadota > Alphaproteobacteria > CBDVDY01 > CBDVDY01 > CBDVDY01. The sequence goes on from CBDVDY010000078.1 coordinate 3,194, forward strand.
ATTGCGAACGCGACAATATGGAGGTGACGCGGACCATCTGCGGCTTGCTGGACGAGCGGCGGCCGCGACAGGGCGGCGGCTCGCATGCCGACCTGATCGAACTGGTCGAGGATCGGCCGGGCCACGATGGCCGTTACGCGCTCGACACCGCCAAAATCCGGCGGGAGTTGGCTTGGCGGCCCGAAGTGGACTTCGAGACCGGCTTGGCGCACACCATCGACTGGTACCTGGCGCATCCCGACTGGTGGTCCGCCGGCGACGGCGCGGACATAGCTGTGCCGGCGGCCAGCCGGAGCGGCCAGGCGGGGTAGGCGGGCGATGGCGCATTCCTGCCGAATCTGCGATGCGCCGATCGAGGCGTTCATGAGCTTCGGGCGGATGCCGGTCGCCAACGGGTTCCTCGGCGAGCAGCAGTTCGCCGACGAATATTTCTTCGAGCTGGCGCCGGCGTTCTGCGCCGCCTGCGGCATGTTCCAGATCGTCGAGCAGCCCGACGCGCGCCGCATGTTCCACGGCGAATACCCGTTCTTCGCCAGCCTGTCGGGCCACATGTCCAGGCATTTCGAGGGCGTCGCCGGCGAGATCGCGGAAATCTGCGCCGGCGCCGCGGACACCGATGATCCGTTCGTGGTCGAGATCGGCAGCAACGACGGCGTCATGCTGCGCCATATCGCCGCCGCCGGCATCCGCCATCTCGGGGTCGAGCCGTCGGAGAACGTGGCCCGCATGGCCGAAGAGGCCGGCGTTCTCACCATCTCGGAATTCTTCGACGAGGAACTCGCCGAACGGATCGTCGCCGAGCACGGGCGGGCCAAGGTGATCAGCGCCGCCAACGTGATGTGCCATATTCCCGATCTGAACGCGGTCGCGGCGGGCGTGCGGCGGCTGTTGCGGCCCGACGGCGTGCTGCGCTTCGAGGACCCCTATCTCGGCGACATGATCGCCAAAACCTCCTACGACCAGATCTACGACGAGCACGTGTTCATATTCTCCGCCACCTCCGTCGCCAACGCCTTCGCCCGGCACTCCATGGCGTTGATCGACGTGGTGCCGCTGCCGACCCATGGCGGCTCCATGCGCTACGTGCTGGCTCACGAGGGAGCCGCCAAGCCGTCGCCGGCGGTCGCCCGCCAGCTTCGGGCCGAGGCCGAGCAGGGCCTGGGCGAGCCCTCGACCTACGATCGCTTCCGCGCCGCCTGCGAAGCCTCGCGCGACCGGCTCAAGGCGCTGCTCTCCGATCTGCGCGCCGCCGGCAAGCGGGTGGTGGGCTATGGCGCCACCTCGAAGAGCACCACGGTGGCCAATTATTGCGGCCTGACGCCGCAACTCGTGGAGTTCATCTCCGACACCACGCCCGACAAGCAGGGCAAGTTCAGCCCGGGCGCGCATATTCCGGTGCGGCCGCACGCGGATTTCGCCGCCGATCATCCCGATTACGCGCTCTTGTTTGCCTGGAACCACGAGGCCGAGATCCGCGAGAAGGAAACCGACTTCTCGGGCCGGTGGATTCGCTTCGTGCCGCGGGTCGAGGTTCTCGGGTGATCCTCTGCGCCAATCCGGCCGCCCAATACCGCGCCCATCGGCAGGAGATCGACGCCGCCATCGCCCGGGTCTGCGGCAGCGAGCGATTTATCCTCGGCCCCGAGGTCGAAGCCTTCGAGGGCGCGTTCGCGGCGTTCATCGGCGTTCGGCACGGCATCGGCGTGGCCAGCGGCACCGACGCGCTGGCGCTGGCGCTGATGGCAAGCGGCATCGGCGCCGGGGACGAGGTGATTACGGTTTCCCATACCGCCGTGGCCACAATCGCCGCCATCGAGATCGCCGGCGCCCGGCCGGTATTGGTCGACGTGGAGCCGGATCACTACACCATCGATGTCGCCGGTATCGAGCAGGCGATCACGCCGCGCACCAAGGCGGTGCTGCCGGTTCACCTGTACGGCCAGCCGGCGGAGCTCGATGCCATCGCCGCCATCGCCCGCCGCCACGGGCTGCGGGTGATCGAGGATTGCGCCCAGGCGCACGGCGCCCGGTTCGGCGAACGCCGTGTCGGTTCGGTCGGGGATTTGGGCTGTTTCAGCTTCTATCCGACGAAGAATCTGGGCGCGCTGGGCGACGGCGGCATGGTGGTGACCGACGACGATTCCCTGGCCGGCCGGCTGCGCGGCTTGCGCCAGTACGGCTGGGAGGAGTCACCCATCAGCCAGCGGCCGGGAATCAACAGCCGGCTCGACGAGCTGCAGGCGGCGGTGTTACGCGCCAAACTGCCCCATCTCGACGCCGACAACGCGCGCCGCCTGGCGCTGGCCCGGCGCTACGACGCGGCCCTGGCCGAGACCGGGCTCACCCTGCCGGCGCGGCGCGAGGGAAGCGTCCACGTGCATCATCTCTACGTGGTGCGCACGCCGAGGCGCGACGATCTCCGGGCCTATCTCGCCGAGCGCGGCGTCCGGGCCGGGGTGCATTATTCTCCGCCGGTGCATCGCCAGCCCGCCTACGCCGGACGGCTGCCGGGCGCCGAAATGCTGATCGAGACCGACCGCGTCGCCGGCGAAGTCCTGAGCCTGCCGCTTTATCCGGAGATCGGCGAAGGCGCGGTGGACCAGGTCGCCGACGCCGTGCGCGCGTTCTTCGCCGGCTGACACCTGCCTCGCATTGGCTCGGGCGCGCTCCCGGGCTTGACGACCTGCCTGCGCGAAGCCGAAGCGGCTTCGCTTCGGCGAAGGCAGGAGGGCGCGCTTGCCAGACAGCCATGAGCCAGGCTCATCGTTGTCCGGCGTTAATCCTTCGGAGTTTTATCGTTCCGCCTACCAGCGCTGCGTGTGCGGCCCGAAATCGCTGTCGTAGCAGGGCGAGAGGGCGCCGCGGCAACCAGGGCGGCGGCTTTCCTGGCCGGAATTCGCCAGCCGAACATCATCGACCCGAAGCCCAGGACGCTGATCCGGATTCCGGTGCGGTCGAGGGGGCGCTAGCGCATGGCGGTGCGTGGTCCAATATGAGCGAAACATGCTCTAGCCTATCGCGCGCCGCTTCTGCTCGTGGATGGTGGCGTAGCCTTCGACCGGGACGGCCCATTCGCGGTCCTCGACCATGTGCGAGTGAACGCTGGTGATGCCCAGGAACCAGCGCCCCGCGCCGCTTTCCCAATCGAACGGCTCGCCGGGGTCGATGGCGTCGACGCCGTGGTTCACGGTCGGAAAGAAGCTGATGATCGAACCGAGCAGCGCATCTTGCTCGATGTTCCGGGCCGCGCCATCCGCGTCGATGGTGACGAAGCCGCCGGCCGCGTAATCCACCCCGGCTTCGGTCAGGTTCATGCCCATGGTGAGCTTGACGTTGTTGGCCGGGTCCGCATGCAAGTCGATGCCGCCGCCGCCACGCGGGTAATGCAGAAACTCGATCTTGTCGACGACCCCGTCGCTGGGAATGTGGTCCTCGAACTGGCCGGTCGGGAAACCGCCGACCGTCTTCATCAGGCGGTAGGGTTCGGCGATCAGATCGAAAATCCCCAGCGGATCCTCGTTCCAGCGGAAGAAATTGTAGACGTTTTTGATCGAGCCGTATCCGCCGCCGTCAGCCGGGGAGGTCTCGGCCCGGTAGCGGAGGTTGGGGCAGCCGTCGATGATGGCGCCCTCGACCGGCCCGTGGGAGCGCGCGTAATCGTATACCTCGGCCCGAAGGCGGCGCACCCGGTCGGCCGGGAAGGCGTTGCGCAGGATCAGGATATCGCCGGCGTAGACGGCGTCGACCACGCGGCCGACCACCGCCGGATTTCCCGACATTATCTGCTCCCGGAATATCTCGAAATCGACGGTGCGAATGTGGTTCATGCACGTGGGCGCGGGCCCGCGGGCAATGACCCGGCGCCATTCGGCGGCGAATAGTTCGTGGGCGGGATGGTCGGATGCCATGGAAGCGGCGGAACCTCTAAAGGGTGTATTCGCGTTACCCTTCATTAAATGAGGTTGTGGTAAACAATGGGTTACCGCCCGGCCATCCGGTCCGGGCACGGTCAGATTTTCCGACGGACGTTTGGGCTCATGTTCACCATCCTCGGCGCCACAGGCTTCATCGGATCGCGGCTGGCCGGCGAGCTCAGGGCCCAGGGGTCCGAGTGCTTCACGCCGGGCCGGGGCGAGCCGGCCACGACGGCGCGCGATCTGGGCCACGTCATCGACTGCATCGGCATGAACGATTTCATGGAGCGGCCCAAGGCGGCGATCGAGGCCCACGCCGGGCATCTCGTCGATTTGCTGGGAAGCGGCCGGTTCGAATCGTTCCTCTACCTGTCCTCGACCCGGGTCTATCGGCATGCCGCCGATACCTGGGAGGACGAGCCACTACCGGTCGATCCGGCCGCCGAGATCGAGTTCTTCAATCTCGGCAAACTGCTGGGCGAATCCCTGTGCCTCGCCGACCCCCGGCCCGCCGTGCGGGTGGCGCGCCTTTCCAACGTCTATGGCGACGAGCAGCTCTTCGCGCCGGTTTTCCTGCCGACGCTGATCCGCGACGCAATGGCCGAGGGGCGGGTGACACTCTCGCTGTCGCTGGAATCGGCCAAGGATTACATCGGCGTCGCCGATGTCGCCGGTCTGCTGCCGCGCATCGCCACGGAAGGGCGGCTCCGGATTTACAACGTGGCCAGCGGCCGCAACGTCGCGAACAAGGAATTGATCGAGGCGTTGAAGCGCCTGACCGGCTGCCGCGTCGATCTGGCGGCCGGTGCGCCCGACGTTACTTTCCCGCCGGTTCGCATCGAGCGAGTGCGCGAGGAATTCGGCTTCGCCCCGGCGCGTCTTCTCGATGAACTGGACGGGCTGGTCGCGGCCGCGCGGGCGCGCTTGGCGAAAGAGCCGCGAGCCGCGGCGCCGGGCTGATACGAAGCGCGCGTATCAGCGCGCGAACAGGAGATGGCTGCTATGGTCGAGCCGCCGCTCGGGCGGAAAATTGTCCATGGGCAGCGGCCCATACCTGCCCAGCAACTGCTTGACGTAGGGCGTGCGCATGATCAGGCGAAGCCCCATTCCCTCGATCGCTTCGACCAGGTCGCCGTCATTCAGGAACTGGTAGGGGATGTGCGAGCCATAGACATTCTGACAGGTAACGAAGGTTTCGAACGGACCGCATAAAACGTCCGACAACAGGAGGAAGCGCGGGGCCGGATCGATCAATGCGGAAAACAGGCCGCGCCAATCCTCGATATATTGCAGCGTACTGCCGAGATGGACGATGTCGGCGGCGTCTCCGCAATGCTCCTTGGCCTCCGACAACGATTCGTGGAAGTGGAGGCGGTCCTCGCCATCGTGGAGCTCCCGGCCGCGGGCGCAGACCACCGCCGAATCGACGACGTGATAATCCAACTCCCTGGCGTCCCCCATCGCCGCCGCGAGGCCAAGAAATGTGCCGCCGACGCCGCCGCCGAAGTCGAGGATGCGGAGAGCCCCATTGCCGGGCGCCAGCGCGGCGATTGCCGGAAGCATGTAGACCGGGACGAGTGGCCCGCCGGGGGTTGTCCGCGCGCTCTCCAGCCGCTTGGTCAGGATGTCGACCCATTCAGGCCCGTCGAAGCCGGGGCCCCGGCGCGGCACGCTGGCGAAATCGGGGAATACGCCGTCCCAAATTTTGATGACGTCGGTCATGGCGGGCAGCGTCGACCAAAAATGGTTAACCAATTGACAAGCCCCGGCTGCTACTCTTCTCGCCAGTCGTGGCCGAGCGCAAAGCGTACCGTACGGCACGGCGCTCCCGAACCCGTGTCCAGGGCATTGGCGTTGCTGGACGACTCGCAAACTGATAGGACCGGATACTTGCAAGACAAATCCATCGCGGGCGCGAGTTGCTCGGCGGACGAAATGACCGACTGGCGTGCAACGACTCTGGCGGACATTCGCGAAATACGGCTTCCGTCCTACATCGAATCGTCGGGGACACTGGTCGCCGTCGAGGGCGAGGCCGACCTGTCGTTCCCGATCGAGCGGGTGTTCACCATCGCCGGAATGGGGCTCGATTCGGTGCGCGGCTGCCACGCCCTTTTCGTCTGCCGTCAGGTCATCCTTTGCCTGCACGGAATCTGCGACGTGTTGTGCGACGACGGAAAGGAGACGCGCACGATCCGCCTCGACGCACCGAACCTGGCGCTCGACCTGCCGCCGGGGGTGTGGCGGGAACTTACCGGCCGGACCGACGATACCACAATCATCGTACTGTGCGACCAGCCCTACGATGCCGAGGATTATGTCGAGGATATCGACGAGTTTCGCCGGCTCAAGGCCGGCTGAAGCAATGCGCGAGGAAGCAAGCGGGGAAGCGATGCCGGGCTTTGGCGCGCTTGACCTGGGCGCGCTTGACCTGGGCGCGCTTGACCTGGGCGCGCTTGACCTGGGCACGCTTGATCCGGGCACTCTGGCGGGCGCGGCATGAAGATCGTCGTCACCGGCGCGTTGGGGCACATCGGCTCGCGGCTGGTGCGCGAACTGCCGCTGATCGTGCCCGATCTCGAATTGGTTCTGATCGACAATTTGGCGACCCAGCGATTTCCGTCGCTGTTCGATCTGCCTGGGCCGACGCGCAGCCGGTTCATCGAGGGCGACGTGACCGAGATGGACCTCGAGCCCGTCATCGACGGCGCGGAGGCGGTGATCCATCTGGCGGCGATCACCGACGCGACCAGCAGCTTCGGGCGCAAGGACGAGGTCGAGCAGGTGAATTTCACGGCGACCCGGCGGGTGGCCGAGGCGGCGGCCCGGTCCGGCGCGGCGCTCCTGTTCCCGTCGTCGACCAGCGTCTACGGCTCGCAGAGCGAGATCGTCGACGAGGATTGTCCCGAGCACGAGCTGAAGCCGCAAAGCCCCTATGCCGAAACCAAGTTGCGCGAGGAAGCGTTGCTTGCCGAACTCGGCGCCGGCGCCGGCCTGCGCTTCGTGACCTGCCGCTTTGGCACGATCTTCGGGACCTCGCCGGGAATGCGCTTCCATACCGCGGTCAACAAGTTCTGCTGGCAGGCGGTGATGGGGCAGAAGCTCACCGTCTGGCGCACCGCCTATGACCAGAAGCGGCCGTATCTCGATCTCGGGGACGCGCTCGCCGCCGTTGCTTTTTTTATCGAGGGCGGCGCCTTCGACGGCCGCGTCTATAACGTGGTCAGCGTGAACGCGACGGTGCGTCAGGTGGTCGATATCATTCGCGGTTTCGTGCCGGAGCTCGACGTCGGGTTCGTCGACGAGCGCATCATGAACCAGCTTTCGTACGAGGTCCTCAACACCCGTCTCGAGGCGGCGGGATTCGCGCCGGCGGGCGATCTGGAGAAGGGCATCGGCGAGACCATAGCCCTATTGCGCCGCGCCAACGCCGCCTGAAACAGGCGGGCCGACGGGACCAGACCCGGAGATAGGGGCAGGCACGGGCGGGTTTGAAACCCGCCCCTACATTTCCGTTTTACGCGGCTCGGCGAGTGAGGAGCAGGTAGGGGCGGGTTTCAAACCCGCCCGCGCATAACGACAGCGCGGTTCAAACTCGAATGCATCCACTACGGGTCAGGCGAACAGCTTGTCGATCTCGTCCTGCGAGATTGCCTCGTCGGGCAGTTGCGGTCCGTGCAGCAGGACTTCGTCGCCGGTCTTTTCCTCGCTCGGCATCGAGGCCGCGAGTTCCTCGATCTCGTCGCGGCCCCAGATGTCGGCCATGACGCCGACCCGTTCCTCGACGAACCGCAGCGACGAGACGATCTTGGTAACCCGCTGGCCGGTGATGTCCTGGAAGGCGCAGGCCTGCATGATTTCCATGGTTTCGCCGGCGATTCGGTCGCACAGCTTTTCGCGCGCGGCCGCGTCGTCGGCGCCGCGCAATTCCTCGGCCGCCTCGCTCATCGCCTCGGCCGCCTGCAGGATCGTGTTGGTCGCTTTTTCGGTCGCCCCGACGATGGCGTCGAGTTGGTCGGACATGCCCTCGAACGCGGTCTGATCGTCGTCCCGCTTGGACATGCCGGCGATTTCCTGGCGCAGGCGCTGGACGTAGTTGAGCAGATTGAGGATTTCGAGCCGCAGTTTTTCGTCGACCATTTCTGGCATAATCCGGCTCCTTCGCGGGGAAGAGTTCGGCTAAGGATGCGCCCGGGCACGGCCGGGCCGGCATCGCGCCAACGTACATAGAGGATTTCCGTTAACTAATACCAAATCTCACTGATATTGACCCATTTGACCGCCAAGATTTTGTCCGCCGGCGAGTGGTAAGAATCCGACATAGGGTACCCATAGGACGGCTTTGCGAGTTCGTCCGGC